>NZ_JBFAJC010000032.1:0-117775 GCF_040655075.1 Actinoallomurus sp. NPDC050550
TCATGGCCACATCTTCCCCCCAGCTCCGGCCTGGAGGCACTGACACTGCTGAGATCGCCTCCGGCCTTCCCCCAAGCTGCGCGGCCTCGGTGATGGCTGTATCACCCCTATGAGGGCGGAGCCGATGTCATCGCTTCGACCGTGCACGACCGGGATGTTCTGAAGGACCGCCACGCGGATTGGCTATCGGCCCACCCCGCAGGTCTGTAAACGCGAACATCAGCGCTTGGATACCGCAGCCGGGGTGATCCGCAGGCCTGCCCATCAAGGAGTCGCAGGTCTGATGGCCTTTGCTCCGGGTCCGCTTGCCACCGGATGCCGGGCCTCTCGCGGCACAGCGGCTGCTAACGCCTCTGCTGACTCGAACTAACAATGGTTCTGGACAGCCGTGGACGGACCTGGACCGCGCGGGCGTTCGGCAGCAGTTCAGCGGACGTTTGTGGACTGTCCTGGACATCTTCGATCTTGCTACGGATAGGACGGTGTACTGCTGAATTCGGCTGTTGATGGTCACCGCTCAGGGCGAAACAGATCTTGCTTGGTCACCCGCTTAATCTCGTCGGGGGCCTTCATGCGTCGAATCACGGCAGAGTAGCGAGGCGCCGGCCCATGAACGTTCCGGCCAGGCAGGCACGGGATATGCGCGGGATGAGCGTGCATCACGACGACACTGCGCTCGACGCCGGCCCAAGTCAGCGGGGGAGTGCGATGGAGATCGCCGACCCTCTGCAAAGCCTTCGGCATCTGGCTCCGAACATGACTGACCGAACGAGTCCTAGGCTCTACCCGTGTCCGATTACCAAGATCCTTTTACTGTCTGCTATCCCGCCCTTCTGCCCTGGGCGCAGCCTTCCCGGCAGGACGGTCTTCACCGTGCTGTGAGGACTGCCGTGGAACGCTCGCTTGTGGTGCTGTGGGGCGACATAGACCCGGAGAAACCGGCGACTGACGCCGACGTTCATTCGATCGTCGCCGCCTGTAACGCCTACATCCAGGGCTGGTTCGACGCCGTGATTCGGCCCGCTGCCCACTATCCCCTGAACAGCTGGGGATGGCCGTCCTCGTTGGGGGCGTGGCTGGATGCCTCCAGCAGCCACGGCCGGGGCCGGGCCTTCCGTCACACCATTGGCGAGAACCTTGACTTCTTCGCCAGATTCAGGTTCTGGCCCACGCTGGAGCTGGTGAGGTACGCCGAGTACGCCGCCCGGACAACGACGGGAACCCCCCGGCAGCGGGCTGCCGATGCTACCGCTGAGGCCCTGCGGTGGTCGTGGGCCCGGCGCGACATACGCGGCTGGGACGACGCCGAGTGGTACCAGTACCTCGAGGTGAACGAGCTGATTGGCTGGACAACGGCAGCGCTGCAACTTCCCGGGGTGAGGCCGTCCGAGGCTGCCGCCCGGGTGGAAGAGATCGCCGAGCAGAAGTGGGACGACTGGTCACAGTGGACGGCGGATGAACTGCCAGCACCGTTCATCGCCCAGGCAGCACAAGCCGTGGCGGACTGTGTGACGACAAGCGCGGCTACGTCTTCCTCGGCACCGCCACCGCAGCCGCCCTCGTCATCTGACTCCGAACATGATCGACCGGACGAGGCCTAGCTAGGCGCTGTTACCCGGGACCCCTACTCGCCGGCAGCCGCAGCCTGCCGGGAGCGCGGGTGACAGCAGCGCTGACAGCAACGGCAGCAACCAACGCCGACGGGCTTCCGTACATGGTCACCGAGTACATCCACGGCAAGTCCCTGGCCGACTATGTCGAGGCGGACGGGATTTTCCCCGCTGCGCCACTGCGGGCGCTGGCGGTCGGCATCGCGGCGGCGCTGTCAGCCATCCGTGCCGTACGGCTGGTCCACCGCGATCTCCAACCGTCCAACGTGTTGTTGTCGCAGAGCGGGCCGCGTGTCATCGACTTCGGTATCGCCCGCGCCCTGGACAGCACCGACAAGCACACCGCCACCGGCCTGATCGTCGGCAACCCGGGCTGGATCGCGCCCGAGCAGGTCTTCGACGGTGAGGTCTCCACGGCCGCGGATGTGTTCGCGTGGGGTGCGCTCATCGCCTTCGCCGCCACCGGAGCCAACCCCTATGGCACTGGCAACCTGATGGTCCTGGCCGCCCGTGCCGCCCAGGCCGGTCACCACCTGGATGGTGTTCCGCAGTAGCTGCGCGATCTGGTGGCCGCCACTCTCCACCCCGCACAGGCCGAACGCCCCACCGCCGCGGATCTCCTGACCGCTCTCACCGGCGGCACCCCAGAAACCGCCGTCACCCTGGTCACCCGGGAATGGACGGCCACGACACTGCCCGGCCTGCAGACCCCACTGACGAACCGCGACAGCGGCCGTCTACCGCAGCAGGCCCACCTGCCGGCTGTCTCCCACCTACCACAGCAGACCGGCCGACGGCGTCGGACCGGCCTCACGATCGCCTCCGTGCTGGCCGGCCTCGCGGTGATCGTCGCAGCGGCCGCTGTGGCGCTCTCCTTCAGCAGTCGCAACTCGCCCGCGCATTGGGCCGGCGCGAAGTACCGCCACCTGCCCAACCTCATGCACGGCATGCACGGCCTGAACAGAGTCAGCCGACACCGACCATCACAGCTGCCGAGACACTCAAAGCCGGACGCACGCGTTCGTCACACTCATGACGTGCTCAATCCGGTGGATCAATTCCGCCGCCCTGGCATCGGCCGCCCGCTTGTTGGTGTGTGAGGGTCCGCCTGAATGAATCCGGGCGCGTCTTCGCAGGTAGGAGCCGGAAACGGCGAAGGGCTCCGGCGCGAACCGGAGCCCCGACAGGGTCAAGGTGGCGGCGCAAGAACCGCCGCAGGTCACCCGACCCGCACGCCCTACGGGCTCGCGGCGTGGGCGCCGGTCCCTCCAGCCGCGCTGGTCGGGCGCCACCTACTGGCCGTCCAGGCCGCCGAGTCGGCTGTCCAGGTACTCGATCAACCGCACCTCACTGCGCCGCAGTGAATCCCGGCGTTCGACGCTCAGCGATGCCAACGGATCCACCAGCGTCCTGCGGCGTGGCACATGCACCATCGTCCCGGTGAAAATACGGCAGCTGGAGCACCAGCAGAACCCGACGCAGCGTTCGTAGAAGTCCGACTCCGGCGGATAGTAACGGTACTGGTAGGACCGTACCGGCGTGCCACACGCGACACAGACCCAGCGATCCCCTTCAAGAACGGTGTCCCAGTGGCTGACCTTCCGCCAGCGAGGACCGGACGATGCTCTTCAACTCGCCATGCGAGCATTCTGCACCACAAGCACCCCGAGATCACCACCGAACGTTCATGGCGTCGGCAACCGACTGCCGGCATCCGTCCTTGGGCGGTGGCCTCAGGCTCCGGGATGGCCGCACCGCGGGAGTCGAGCTAGGTGGTTGGTCGAGGTGGAAGTCTGGTCATCCCGCGCGCAACTCCCGGGTCGGCTCCTGGATTCGGTCTCGGTGGGGCCAGAGCGGTCAGGCTACGGGGCAGGGACCGGTGCTCGCACAGTGCTCGGCGATCTCGTCGCTCGTCGTCAGCCATACGCCCGGATGCCGGGCGATGTACTCGAGCGCCTGGTCGAGGTACTTTGCCCGGAACGCTTGGCCGATGACGAACGGGTGCAGCGCCAGCGCCATGACGCGGCCGCTCTCGGCGGACTCGGTGTAGAGCTGGTCGAATTGGTCCTTGACCATCTGCACGAAGTCGGTGCCGCTCATCCCGTGCATTGTGAAGATACCCAGGTCGTTGAGTTCGAGCGAGTACGGCACGCTGAGCATCCCCGGCACATTCAGCCGGTATGGCTGGTCGTCGTTGGTCCAGTCCAGCACGTAGTTCAGGCCGAGCTCGGCCAGCAGCGACGGCGTCTGGAACGTCTCGGTGAGCGCGGGCCCCAGCCAGCCGCGCGGTCGCCGCCCGGTGGCCTTCTCGATGGTCTGCACCACCTCGGTCAGGTAGGCGCGTTCGTCGTCTACGTCGGCCTGGAGCGTGGAGTTGTTCTTTCCGTGGGCGAGCCACGCCCAGCCGCGGGCGTTGCCCGCTTCGATGATCTGCGGATACCGCTCACACACGTCGGCGTTGAGCAACACGCTCGCCCGGATTCTGTGCCGGTCCAGGATCTCCGCGACGCGCCAGATCGCCACTCGCGGTCCGTAGTCGCGCCAGCCGTAGTTCAGCGGATCCGGCACGAGAGTCGCGGTCGCCTCGTTGATGCTGGTGGAGGGGCGGTCGATCGTGAAGTGCTCCACGTTCAGGCCCACGTAGCAGGCGACGCGGGCGCCGCCCGGCCAGCGGATCGGTTCCCGCCCGACGATCGGGCTGTAGTCGAACAGCTTGTTCTCCATGACGTTCCTCTCAGGTCGCTCACACGCCCCGGTGAAGGGGGGCCTGCCCATGACGGTAGGAATCCGAGGTGCGCGCAAGGAGGGCCGAACGCGCCATCGGGAGGACCGAACACGCCACCTGTGTTGCGACATGGCCTGGCTTCGTATGTCATGCAAAGGTGACGTCACGGTCCTCTAGCGACAAGCCGTCCAGAATGGCCAACGCGGTGCGAGGCGACGCGGTGAGTGACGCCGTGAAAGGCACCGTCTCACCCCATCTGACCCGCCTGCTGATCCGGGCGGGAATCGCGGCGGGACTGGACCGGTCGCAGGTGGCGCGCGTACCTGGTCTGGCCGTTTTGGAGGAGGACGGGATTCGCATCCCCACTGAAACCTGCCTACGGATCTGGGAGCTGGGCTCGCGTACGGCATGGGATGCGGGGGGCAGCAGGCGGGTGATGGAGCTGTGGCGGCCGGGTGCGCTCGGCGTGTGGGACTACCTGTTCTCGGTCTCCAGCACTCTCGGCGACGGATTGCGCGCGGCCAGCCGCCACCTGACGGCCATCGCCGACCCGGCCGACCAGCTCCCCGTTGTCCGCCACCACGGCGGGATGACGGTCAACTACCAGGGCCCTTACCACGACTGCCCGGCACACCCGCTGATCGCCGAGTTCGTCCCGTACATGCTGCTCATGGTGGCGAGTGCGGGGGCCGGCCGGCGGCTCACACCAGTGCGTGTACGCCTGCCGCACCGCCCGTCCACCCGGCCCGAGCGCCTGGCCGAGCTGTACAACACCAGGCGCATCGAAGTCGGAGCCGACCACCCGTCGATCACGTTCGCCGAGGTCGACGTCGACGCTCGCCTACCCGGCGCCGACCCTGCGCTCGCCGCGATCTTGGAGGATCACGCACGACTGTCCACCGCTGCCGCCCGCCCGGTACGGGGCTGGTTGGACCGGTTCCACGCCGCACTCGAGTCTGCGGTCGCTGACGGTCCGCCGGGCCTCGACCAGGTGGCGCAGCGGCTGGCCATGAGCCCCCGGACGCTCCAACGCCGCCTGCGTGAGGAGGGCACCAGTTGGCGGGAGGAACTGGAGCGGCTCCGCCAACGGCGCGTCGACCACCTGCTACGGGAGACCACGCTCAGCGTGGAATCCATCGCAGCGCGGGTCGGCTTCGGCGACGCCCGGGCCCTGCGGCGCGCCGTCCATCGGTGGCACGGCCACGGACCGGCCGCCGTCCGCGGGAGCGGCCCCACGTAGTCGCTCTAATAGCAGCACCCGCGCGGCGAGAGGCGCTGTTCGTCGGCGGCTCGATCGGTATGCCGACCATGGGCTGAAAGCTGAGCGCAGGCCAGGGCGGGTAGAACATCGGATGGAGTCGTGGGGTGTTGGCGAGTGGGGGCAGACCACTGGTTCGGATTGGCTCTGGGGCCGGGTTCGGGTCTGCCAACAGGATGGGGCCATGGCGACACAACGTGAGGCAGGCCCGGTATCGATCAAGGAAGCCTTGATCGCGCGTGAGTTCCAGCAGGTCGACGTGTTCACTCACGAGCCGTACCGGGGGAACCCGGTAGCGGTGGTGCTCGACGGGGAGGGGCTGTCGGCCGAGGAGATGCAGCGGTTCGCGCGGTGGACGAACTTGTCGGAGACGACTTTCGTGCTGCCTCCGACGACGCCGGACGCCGACTACCGGGTGCGGATCTTCACGCCGGCCAGGGAACTGCCCTTCGCGGGGCATCCGACGCTGGGGACCTGCCATGCATGGCTGTCGGCCACCGGTCACCCGCAGCATGATGTGGTCGTTCAGGAGTGCGGTGCGGGGCTGGTCACGGTGCGGCGGACCGGTGACGGGCTCGCCTTCGCCGCTCCGCCGCTCGTACGATCCGGCCCTGTCGATGAGGCGCTGGTCAAGAAGATCGCGGCGATGCTCGGTATCGGCCGCGACGAGATCGTGGACGCGCAGTGGGCCGACAACGGTCCTGGCTGGGTGGCGGTGCTGCTCGCCGACGCCGATGCCGTGCTCGCGCTGCGGCCGGGCGATGTCGGGACGCTGGACATCGGCGTGGCCGGGCTGTATCCCCCCGGCTCTCCTGCGGCGGTAGAGGTGCGGGCGTTCTTTCCGACGGACAGGGGTACGGCCGAGGACCCGGTGACCGGCAGCTTGAACGCCTCACTCGCCGAATGGCTGCTGCGCACCGGCCGGTTGACTGCGCCGTATGTGGCCCGCCAGGGCACCGTGCTCGGTCGCCAAGGACGGGTGCACGTCTCGGCGGACGGCGACGGTACGATCTGGGTCGGCGGTGGCACGATCACCTGCGTCTCCGGCCGAGTTGAGCTGTAGCGCGTCCTCACTTCCCGGCGCCACGCCTGTCATCAGCGGAAACTCGCACCCCACCGCCGTGGACGCAACCCGTAAGGCCGGGAGTGCCCTCAGTCTCTGGGGGGTTCAAGGGCTACCGGGCCTGGACCGTCGGGAGTCGGTGTTCGCGGTTCGCGCACGCCGGCTTGGCCGTCCTCATCGTTGCCCTCGTCGGTGATGTCCTCTGGGAGGAGTTCGGAACCAGGGGTTCGGTATTTCAACCGGCGGGCTACCTTCCGACGCTTGACCACATCGTCCTCCGCGACAGGTCCGTTGGATCAGCGACTCGACATTCGCTGCCCTGCATTTGCGGAACGCGTCAGGCTCTTCGGATGGTTCCGGCCCAATCGTTTTCATGATTCCCGGATTTCTGTGATTCCCCCCTTGACCACCGGCCCATCTGGCACGCCTGTGGCACGGGCGGGTCAGGCTGCGACTGCACCCCCAGGACGGAGACCCCATGGCATCTGCACCTCACCAACTGAACCAACTGGTCGTCATCACCGGCGGCCCTGGAGCGGGCAAGACGACTCTGGTCGACCTGCTTCGGGAGAACGGATTCGCCGGCGCGCCGGAAGCCGGGCGAGCGATCATCCAGGATCAGAGCGCCATCGGGGGGACGGGCCTGCCGTGGAGCGACACGGCGCTGTTCGCCGAGCTGATGCTGTCCTGGGACATCCGTTCCTACCGTTGGGCGCTGACGCAGCCGGGGCCGGTGTTCTTCGACCACGCCGTACCGTGCGTGGCCGGCTACTTCCGCCTGCTGGGCCTGGACGTGCCTGAGCATGTTGAAGCCGCGGTGGCGGCGTTCCCCTATCGCCCGCAGGTGTTCATCGCGCCGCCCTGGCCGGAGATCTATCGCACCGATGACGAACGCCACCAGAGCCTGGACGAGGCCCGGAGAACCTACGATGCCGTGGCCGAGACCTACGCGCAGTACGGCTACGACCTGGTCGAACTGCCCCGTGCCGATCCCTGCACGCGGATGCGGTTCGTGCTGCAACAGACCACCCACTGATCCGCAGCCCGGTCACGTCAGCCGCCGGCGCGGAACCGGGTGCGGTACGCGGCTGGGCTGAGGGTGAAGAAGTGCCGGAATCGGCGGCTGGCGTAGTTGGGGTCGTACCAGCCCACGAGCCTTCCGATCGCCGCGACGGGTAGGTCGGTCTCGATGAGGAGTGCCGCGGCGCGTTCGGCGCGTAGCCTGCCCAGATAGGTCATGGGCGGGATGCCGAGCTGTGCGGTGAACAGGCGTGCCAGGTAGGGCGGCGACACGCTCACGGTGGAGGCGAGTTCGTCCAGGTTCCAGGCGCGCTGGATGTCGTTCTCCAGCAGTTGCGCCGCGGCCACCACGGCGGGGTGGCTGTGGCCGGTTCGGTCGCCGGCGGGATCGGTGGAAAGGGATGCCGCCGTGCCGCCCAGCAGGCAGAGCAGTACCCCCGCCCGTACGGCATAGGCCGGTCCGGGATGGGTGGTCGGGTCGGGCTGACCTGCGGTTTCGGCCAGACTGGTTTCGACGATGCGCAGCGCGGTGGGGTCGAGTCGTAGCGGGTGACCGGAGTGGTGGCCGGATCGGCCGGCGGTGTGCAGGAGGCGGCCGAGGTGTGGGTCGGCGCGTATCCAGGCCAGTTCGCGCCGGAACACCTCCGGACCGACGTACATGTTGTAGACGGTCAGCCGGTCACAGTGGCGGTAGCCGTGCCAGTCGCCCGGGCGAAGCATCGTCACCGAGCCGCGGTCCAGGTCTCGTTCGCCCGCGGCCGTGACGTGCGTGGCGGTGCCGCCGGTGACCACGGCCAGTTCGATGAAGTCATGGCTGTGGGCCGAGGTGTCGCTCCGCAGCTCGAATCGCTCGGCGACGATGGGCGGCCCGTCCGGTGGGAAGACCTCCGCCAGTCGTACGCGATGCATCGGGCCTTCCTTCGACGGGTGCTCGTCAAGATTGTGCTACAGCTGGCGGGCTCTCGTGCTAGCCGCGTGGCAGAGGCGGCGGCGACAGTTGTCGAGACGGCAATCCCCAGAAGGCGAGGAAGACGCGCATGACTGTCACTGCCGAAAGCCCACGTACCACGCCGGAGAACCTTTCCGAGGACGTCGTGTCAGCATACCGACGTGATGGTTTCGTCCACCTGCCCGGAGTCATCTCCCGTGCGGATGCGGCCAGGTTCGCCGAAGCGGCGCTGGCGGCCCGGAACACCGTCCGGGACAACCACGACGGGATGATCTTCACGCAGCTCCTCCAGCTGTGGCGGCACGACGAGACGCTGCGCGAGATCACCCTGAACCCGGATCTGGCGGCCATCGCGACCCGGCTGGCGGGGATCCCGCTGCGGCTGTGGCACGACCAGCTGCTGATCAAGGAGCCGCACAACGGGGCCGCGACCGAGTTCCACCAGGACCAGCCGTACTGGCCGCACGCCGGCTCACGGCACGCGCTCTCGGCCTGGGTGGCGCTGGTGGACGTGCCGGTCGACCGTGGCTGCATGACGTTCATCCCGGGCTCCCAGCACCTGGACGGCCTGCGGTCGCAGGATCTGTCCGATCACGGCGACATGTTCACCGTGGCGCCCGAGCTGCAGTGGGAACAGCGCGTCACCGTTCCCCTGCGCGCGGGCGACTGCACGTTCCACAACTCCCGCCTCGCGCACAGCGCCACACCGAACTTCACCGACGACCCGCGTATCGCCCACGTCACCATCTACGTGGACGCGGACCTGACCTTCGCGGCCGAACCCGCGCACCCTGTCACCGACCCGCTCGCGCTGACCGTCGGCAGCCCCCTGCCCGACGAGCATTTCCCCTCCTTCGCCGACCAGGCCTCCGCGCAGCGGGATCGGAGTGAGGAGGGCTCCTGATAGAGGGCTCCTGATAGGGGAGCTCCTGATAGAGGGCTCCTGGTTGGGCGGTTCCGGGCATGCGGCAGGCCCGCACGACAGGAGACGTGCGGGCCTGCGGTCCGGAGATCAGCCGGTGTAGCTCGGGTCCTTGGCGACGCAACCGGGGGCCTTGACCGGGCACCCTCTCTTGTCGACACCCAGCCCCGGTCGGCCCGTCTTGCCGCGCGGGTCGGCGGGGTGCGACCCGGGGGCGGGGCGCGACGAGGGGTCGCGGTGCGACACCGGGTTGCTGTGCGCCGGCGGCTTGGGCGTGGTGGTGGCCTCGGCGGCGGCCAGTCCGGTGCCGGCCAGGCCGACGCCCAGCACGACGGCCGTGATGAGGGACTTCAGGCGCATCGATGTTCCTTTCGGTGGTTGTTTCAGCCCTTGACGACGACGGGTGTGCCGATCGTCAGGTTGTTGGCCATCCAGGTGATGTCGTCGTTGCTGACGCGCACGCAGCCGTGGCTGGCCTTGCCGCCCAGCGCCGATTCCTCGTTCGTGCCGTGGACGGCGAGTTGTCCGGGGCCCCCGGCGAACTTCTTGAGCGTGGGCGAGAAGCCGCTCAGCCCGAAGGCGTACGCCCCGTAGGCGCTGTGCGGGTTCGGCGGTTTGACCAGCTCGGTGAAGTAAAAGCGGCCGGCCGGAGTGGGTGTGCCGCCTTCGCCGGTGGCGACCTTTCCAGTGCGCAGCACCTTGCCGCCGTCGAAGACGGTGAACGTGAACGCCTTCGCGTCGATCTCCACCCGGTGGGTCGTCGACGACAGCGTGACGTCGGACGCCCTGACCCAGCCGGTGCTGCCGTTGGGCCGGATCGGCAGCAGCACCTTGAGCCAGTCGCCGTCCTTGCCGTCGACGAGGAAGACCCGGGTGGCGCCCATCTCGTTGGGGTTGGACAGCGTCTTCCAGACCGCACCGTCGCCCTTCTGCTCGTGCACGGCGATCCGGCGGCCGCGTACGGTCGCTATCTCCGCAGCACCCTGCTGTGTCTCCGCAGCGGCCGCCCGGCCCTCCGCCGTGGGCGAGCCGCCGCCCGATCTACCGTCATTCGCCGAGCCACAGCCGGCCGACCCGACGATCAGGCCGGCGGTGAGCAGGGCGCCGGTGTACGTCTTGAGGTGGCGCATGTCGCGAGATGCTGGCCGAGGAATGTGAAGAACCTGTGTGGCCGCTGTGATGATCTCGTGGTGCCGATCACGGTTCGCCTACGCTCGGGGCCATGTGCGCGGATGTCCTGGTCGCGGAGGACGATGTGAAACAGGCGGAGCTGCTGCGCCGCTACCTCCAGCGTGAGGGACACACGGTGCACGTCGTCCACGACGGGCGGGCCGCGATCGACGAGGCTCGCGCGCGAAACCCCGACCTCGTGCTGCTGGATGTGATGATGCCGGGCGTCGACGGGCTGGACGTGTGCCGCGTGCTGCGCGCCGAGTCCGGAGTGCCGGTGCTGATGCTGACCGCCCGCTCGACAGAGGACGACCTGCTGATCGGCCTCGACCTCGGCGCCGACGACTACGTCACCAAGCCGTACAGCCCGCGCGAGCTGATGGCCCGGGTCCGTACGCTGCTGCGGCGCACCCGGCGGGGGGACGACGAGCAGGTGTACCGGGTGGGCGGCATCACGGTGGATGCCGCGCGGCACACCGTCCTCGCAGACGGGCGCGAGGTCGAGTGCACGCCCGCGGAGTTCCGCATCCTGGAGGCACTGGCCGCGCGGCCGGAGCGGGTGTTCACCCGGGCGCAGCTGTTGGAGCACCTGCACGGCTTCGACCGCTTCATCACCGAGCGCACGGTCGACGTGCACGTGAAGAACCTGCGTAAGAAGATCGAGCCGCAGCCACGGCGGCCGGTTCGCCTGCGCACCGTGTACGGCGTCGGTTACAAGCTGGTCGACGACCGTGCGTCATAGCCTGCTCGTACGGCTGATCGCCGGCACGGTGCTGATCGCGGTCTGCTCGATCGTGGCGACCGCGTGGCTGGCCGCGCGCAGCACATCCGGTCAGATCCGGCATCAGCAGGGACAGACGCTCGCCAGCGACGCCCGCATCAACGACGCGCTGCTCGGCTACGCGGCGAGCCATCCGCGGTGGGACGGCGTCGAGGAGACCGTCCGTGACCTGGCCCGCCGGGGCGACCGGCGAATCGCGCTGGCCACCGAGAGCGGCACCCGGATCGCTGACTCGGCGACCGGGCGACCGCCGCTGCCCGCCCGCGCCTCGGCCGTCGTCGACCCGCTCGCCGTCGACGTGTCGCTGGTGCCCGGCGCGGCCACCGACCGGATCGACGCACGCGCGGTCGGGCCGTTCCGGCTGCCGGACTCCGAGCGCGTACGGCTGCGCAGGGAGGTCGACGCGCAGGCGGCCTGCCGACGCAGGCAGGGGGTGCGATCCGGAACGGTCCTCGTCGGCCCGGGCGGCCGCCCGTACATCCGGGAGGACGGCCAGGCCACCCGGACGCCGGACGCCGACCCTCGGCGACCACCCCTCGGCGCGCCGCCGCCGCGCACCGGTTCCACGCCGTCCGAGGCCGCCCGGCTGGTCGCCGGCGGAGCCGTACGGCCCGGCCGCGCGCCGCGTACGGCGATCGACGGGCGCGCCGCTTCGCTGACCGGCCGCGGAGCCGTACGGCCCGTCGGGAACACGGGAGCACGTTCGATCACGGATGTCGTCGCGCGGGCGAGGCTCGTCGGGCCCACCGTCCCGGCGTGTGCGGCGGATCCGTCGAATGTACCGGGTGCACCGGGTGCACCGGGTGCGTCGGGTTCGTTGCGCGCACCCGGGCCGACCGCCACCGAGAAACGCGCGCTCAAACAGCTCGCCGCCCTGGTCGCGCAGTGCATGCACCGACGGGTCGACGTGTGGCTGGACGAGACCGGCAAGCCGACCGCGTCCGCTTCGGCCGCGGAGTGCCTGGCCGGCGCGCGCCGCACCCAGCTGAAGCCGTACGTCGCGCCGGCCGCGCTGCTCTACATCGGCTCCCCGGATGATCGAACGCCCCGTATCGACCCGTACGGCATCGCAGGCGTCACCGCGGTGATCCTCGGACTGGCGGTGGCCGTCAGCGTGCTCGTCGCCACCCGGCTGGTGCGGCCGGTGCGGGCGGTGACCGCAGCGGCCCGGCGGATGCGGGCCGGCGACGGCTCGGCGCGGGTCATGGTGCGCGCCAAGGGCGAGGTCGGCGAGCTGGGCGCCGCCTTCAACGAGATGTCCGAGCACCTCGACCGCATGGAGCGGCAGCGCAAGGCCATGGTCAGCGACGTGTCGCACGAGTTGCGCACGCCGCTGAGCAATATCCTCGGCTGGCTGGAGGCCGCACAGGACGGCGTCGCCGAGCTGGACCCGGCGCTGACCGCCTCGCTGGTCGAGGAGGCCGTACTCCTGCGGCACATCATCGACGACCTGCAGCAACTCGCGCTCGCCGACGCGGGTCGGCTGCGTGTGCACCCTGAGCCGGTCGACGCCGCCGACCTGGTCGAGCAGATCGCCACCGTCCACCGCGCCGCGGCGGCGGCCGCCGGGCTGGCGCTGACCACCGAGGTACGAGGGACGCTGCGGCTGGACGCCGACCCGGTACGGCTGCGGCAGGCGGTCGGCAACCTGATCTCCAACGCGGTCCGCTACACACCGGCTGGCGGACGTGTGACGCTTCGCGCGTACGCCGACGGCGGTGACGTGCTGATCGAGGTGGCCGACACCGGGCCGGGGATCGCGCCGGAGCATCTGCCGTACGTCTTCGACCGGTTCTGGCGGGCCGAGAAGTCGCGCAGCCGGCAGACCGGCGGCAGCGGCCTGGGGCTGGCCATCGTCCGGCATCTCGCCGAGGCGCACGGCGGATCCGCCGCCGTGCGGAGCGAGCCGGGGCGTGGTGCGACGTTCACGCTCCGGCTGCCCGGGAGAACGAAGATCATCTGATCTCGAGGCGCCGGGCGCGGCCGGAAGCCGATTCTCGCGGCGCCGCTCAGCCGGGCAGGGCCGCCGAGACCAGCCGGCGGATCGCATTCAGGTCGACGTGCTCGGCCAGGGCCGTGTCCTCGGGCACGTCCTTGATCGCCTCGTCGACGTTGAGCAACGTGCGGAACAGCCGCGGCAGCACGGTCCGGCCGAGCAGGTCCTCCGCGAGTGCCGCGCTGCCGGCCTGGTCCATCGCGTACCGCTCGGCGAGGTAGACGCTCAGTCGCTCGTACGTGCTGGTGAATATGGCGTCGAAGTAGGCGTTCGAGCTGCCGGGCAGCCGTTCGGCCTCGGCGATGCTCAGCCGGCAGGTCCGTACCTGAGGCTCCCACGCCATCAGCTGCAGGAACCGCCCGCAGAACAGCGTCACCGCCTCTGCGGGGTCCTCGGCGTACGCGTCAGGGGTCTTCAGCCTGCCCAGGTACAGCTCGCGGACGAGGTCCAGGACCGCCAGGAACAGCTTGTCCTTGCTCTCGAAGTGGGCGTACAGCGACCGCTTGGACGTCCCGGCGCGTGCCGCGACGGTGTCCATCGACGCCCGTTCATAACCCGTCTCGAGGAACACGTCCTTGGCCACGAACAGGATGTGGCGGCGCAGTTCCTCGCCGCGCCGCTGTTCACCGCGCCGCCGCGGTTCGCCGTCCTGTCTCATCGGCTTGCAACTCCAAAAGTAAACGGTACGGTAGAGTTTACTTGTGCGGCGATCCCCGACCCACGTGCTTGGAGAGTGCTCATGATCGTCATCACCGCCCCTACCGGAAACATCGGACACCAGGTTCTCGACAAGGTCCTCGCCGGTGACCAGCCGGTCCGCGTGATCGTGCGCGACCCGGCCAAGCTGTCCACCGACGTCCGTGACCGGGTCGAGGTCATCCAAGGCTCGCACGGCGATCCGCAGGTCGTCACACGCGCCTTCGACGGTGCCGACGCCGTGTTCTGGCTGTTGCCGGCCGACCGTCAGGCCGCCAGCGCCGACGAGGCCTACGCCGGCTTCACGCGCCCCGCGGCCGAGGCGATGCGCGGCCAGGGCGTCAAGCGCGTCGTGGACGTCAGCGCCCTGGGCCGCAACACCCCCTACGCCGGCCGGGCCGGGCACGTGACCGCGTCGCTGGCCATGGACGACCTGATCGCCGGCACCGGCGTGGCGTTCCGAGCGCTGGCCGCGCCCACGTTCATGGACAACGTGCTCCGGCAAGTCGGGGTGATCAAAGAGCAGGGCATGTTCTTCGGCCCCAACTCCTCCGACCTCGAACTGCCCACCGTCGCCACCCGCGACATCGCCGCCGTCGCCGCCCGCCTGCTGCTCGACAGCACGTGGACCGGTCAGGAGGAGGTCCCGGTCCTCGGCCCCGAGGACCTGTCCAGCAATGACATGGCCGCCGTCATCTCCGAGGTGCTCGGGACCCGGGTGAAGTATCAGCAGGTCCCCGGCCATGCGTTCAAGGATCGGATCACCGGGTCCGGCGCGTCGGAAGGCATGGCCCAGGCCATGCTGGACATGGCGACCGCCAAGGAGAACGGCCTGGACAAGGGCATCGCCCGTACGCCGCAGCACGCGATCGACACCCCCACGACGTTCCGGCAGTGGTGCGAGGAAACCCTCAGGCCCGCGGTGCAGGCCACCTGACAGGAACGCGTCCCGAGCCGGCCGATGAGTTTCGTCGTCCACGGGGGTCTGTACGGCGAGCACAAGACCCGGAGGCCGGAGGTCGGCCCGGAAGGGATCGCATCATGGGACAGCCAGTCGTGCACTTCGAGATCATCGGCAACGATCCGGCGAAGCTGCGGAGCTTCTACACGGGCCTGTTCGAGTGGGAGTTCGCCGTCGAGGATGCCGCCACCGAGACGGTCTCCCGGCCGGGACACTACGGGTTCGTCGACGGGAGTACGACCGGCGGCGGGATCAACGGCGGTGTCGGAGGCGGCGAGGGGTACGAGGGGCGTGTCCTGTTCTACGTAGGCGTCCCCGACGTCGAGGCCGCGCTCCAGAAGGCCGAAAGCCTCGGCGGAATACGCCGGATGGGCCCCGAGGGCACCCCCGGAACCCTCGTGGTCGGGCAGTTCACCGACCCCGAGGGCAACCTGATCGGCGTGGCCGGTACGCGGTAGCCCGAGGGACTCATCCAGGCCCGGTCGGCTAGGGCTTCCGAGCCACCCCGGCCCACAGCGGCACCTTCCACGGCCCTACGGCGCCCTCCGGCGGCCGCCAGCCCGGCGGCGACACGATCCCGGGCTCGACGATGTCCAGGCCGTCGAACAGGGCGGTGACCTCCGCCTGAGTACGCGGGCGGGCCCGCTGTGCGGCGTTGGCGTTCCACATCTCGTACGCCTTTTTGACGGCAGGGCCGCCGATCTCGTCCGTCGCGTGCGTCAGGGCCAGATAGCTGCCGGACGGCACCGCGTCCAGCAGCCTCGACACGATGAAGGCGGCGTCACTGTGGTCGTTGATGAAATGCAGGAGGCTCATCAGCAGGATCGCCACCGGACGGCTGAAGTCCAGTGTGTTCGCCGCCTCGGCGAGGATCCGGCCGGGCTCACGCAGGTCCGCGTCCAGGTAGGCGCAGGCGCCCTCCGGATTCGAGGCGAGCAGCGCGCGGGCGTGGACGAGCACGACCGGGTCGTTGTCGACGTAGACGACACGGGTGTCCGGGGCGATGCTCTGGGCGACCTGATGGGTGTTCGGCGCGGTGGGGAGGCCGGTCCCGATGTCGAGAAACTGGCGAATCCCGGCTGTCTCCGCAAGGAATGCCACGCTCCGGTGCATGAATTCGCGGTCCGCGCGCGTTGTCGTTACGACGTGCGGAAACGTCTGGGCGATCTGGTCGCCGAGGGCGCGATCCGCTTCGTAATTATCTTTACCGCCGAGCCAATAGTCCCAGACGCGCGCCGAGTGCGGCCGACTGGTATCGATCCGTTCCGCCGCGGCCGTAAAGTTGTCGCTGGTCATGACGACTCACCTGCCCCTGTCGCGCTGCCGAACCCGTAGCTGTTCATGCCGGTTTCCAACTTGTCGCTCAACGCCCCCCGGGCTTGACGACCCTTCGCGGTCGCGACGCCGGGGCGCACACGCACACGTACGGGGGCATTCGTACCTTCGCCGCATTTCGCCGAACTAGCGCTTGACCATATCAGGCAAAGCCGGTCATCCCGCGGCCGTTCAAGTGTTCCGATGCGCTCAGTAATTCCGGATATCGTACTTATATTCGATAGTCTCTGTGGCGGAATCTGGCATCATTGTTATCCTTGACGGCAATCCGCGAGTGAGATGTCATCCCGCCGCGTGTGATCACCTACGGCTCCCCGGACCCCAGGACAGGCCGCACGGTCGTGGCTGCCGCCGGTCGGCTCAGGGCCCGTACGCCGGGATTCCGGCGAGTTCGGCGGGCGGCGGGCCCGGGTGGAGGATGCCGAGGCGCTGGGTGGCGCGAGTGAGGGCGACGTACAGGTCGTTCCGGCCGCGTGGGGAGGCGGCGAGGACGGCCGCGGGGTCGGCGATGAGGACCGAGTCGAACTCCAGCCCCTTCGCCTGGCGGACGGTCAGCACCACGACCTGGCGCTCCAGGTCGGGGTCGGCGCCGTAGGCCATGCCGGAGACGACGGTCGCGACGGCGGCGGCCAGCTCCGTGAGGCGGGCGTCCGGGACGATCACGGCCAGCCGGCCCTCGGTCAGGGACGCCGCCTCCCGCGCGGTGTGCTCGGCCAGGACACGCGGAAGGTCGGCCGGGGCGGTCGTGAGGCGCCAGGGCGGCACGCCCGTCTCCCGTACCGAGCGTGGCGGGTCCAGAGCGGGGTCGAGGGCGGTGAGCAGGTCGGCGGTGGCGGCCATGATCTCGGTCGGGGTGCGGTAGTTGACGGTCAGCTGCGCCAGGCGCCACCGGTCGCCGACGAGGGGCTGGAGCACCCGGCTCCACGAGGACGTGCCGGCCGCGTCGCCGGTCTGCGCCACGTCGCCCACGATCGTCATCGAGCGGGTCGGGCAGCGCCGCATGAGCAGCCGCCAGGCCATCTCCGACAGCTCCTGCGCCTCGTCCACGATCACGTGCCCGAACGCCCAGGTACGGTCGGCGGCGGCCCGCTCGGCCACGGTGCGGTGGGTCACGACCTCCTGCCGTTCGGCCAGTTCCTCCGCGCCCAGCAGGTCGGCGGCGGTGAGGATCTCGGATTCCTCGCCTTCCTCCAGGTCGCTGGACCGGGAGCCGACCGAGATTTCCAGCACGCCCTGCGCGTAGGCGATCTCCTCGCGACGCTCGGCCCTCGCCCGCGCCCGGGCGGCCGCCTGCGCGGTGGCCTCCCGGTCGTCCTCGCCCAGCAGTTCGGCCGCCTCGTCCAGCAGCGGTACGTCCGCCGGGCTCCAGCCGCCGCCCGGGGTGCGCAGCAGCAGCCCGCGCTCCGCCTCGGCGAGCTCAGGCGCGGCTGAGGCGAGCCGCTGCGGATCGGCGAACAGATCCTCCAGCAGCCCCTGCGGCGTCAAGGTCGGCCACAGCTCGTGGAGGGCGGCCCGTACGCCCGGGCCGGCGGCGAGTTCCCGGCGCAGCTCGGCCAGGTCGGCCTCGTCGAGCAGCGACCGTGCCTCCCCGGCGTCGACGAAGGGATCGGCGCGCAGCAGTTCCTCGGGATATCCGGCGGCGAGCAGGGCCTTCACGTCCGCTTCGCCGAGCCCGCCCCGTCCATCGCCGTCGAGCGGCTCCCCGCTGTCGTCGAGCACGACGGCCTCCAGCCGCTCGGCGACCTGCCGGGTGAGGACGTCGAGGACCTCGCGGACGAAGACCCGCCGTGCCTGGTTGTGCAACACCGGCCCGCTCAGCGCCGTTTCCGCGGCGCGCCGGTAGTCCTCTTCCTCCAGCCGCAGCGTCTCGTCGCCGTACGGGATCTCGACCGGACCGCCGGGCGCGGCCTGCCGGTCCCGTACGGCCGCCGCCACGACGTCGGCCATCATCGCCCTGCCCTTGATCTCCGCGGTCGCCGACGGCTCGGCGCGTCGCGCCGTGACCGCGGGGAACAGCCCGCCGACCGTCGACAGCACCACACTGGTCTCGCCGAGGCCGGGCAGCACCTGGCCGATGTACCGCAGGAAGGTGGCGTTCGGGCCCACCACCAGGACGCCGCGCTCCGCCAGGTGCCGGTGGGTGTACAGGAGGTACGCCGCGCGGTGCAGTGCGACGGCGGTCTTTCCGGTGCCGGGCCCGCCCTGCACCACCAGCAGCCCCCGGTGGTCGGAACGGATGATCTCATCCTGCTCGGCCTGGAGGGTCTCGACGATGTCCCGCATCCGGCCCGTACGCCCGGCGTTGACCGCCGCGAGCAGCGCCGCCTCGCCGATCAGCGCCTCCTCGCCGGCGTCGTCGCTCAGGACCGCGCTGTCCAGAACCTCATCGTCCAGGCTCACGATCCTGCGGTCGCGCGTGGTGATGTGACGACGGCGCCGTACGCCCTCCGGCGCGGCGGCCGTGGCCACGTAGAACGGGCGCGCGGCCGGGGCCCGCCAGTCGATCAGCAGCGGGTCGCCGTCGTCGGAGTCGTCGAAGACACCGATCCGCCCGATGTAGTGCCGCCCGCCGTCGCGCAGATCGAGCCGGCCGAAGCAGAGGCCGTTCTCGGCCGCGTCGAACCTCGCCACCCGGTCGGCGTACCGGCCGACCGAGGCCTCCCGCTCGACGCGCGCCTGCCGGGTCCCGCCGTTCTCCCGCAGGACGCCGGCCAGCCGCTCGGACGCCTGTTCCCGCAGGTCATCGACCCGCCGATAAAGCATCGCGACGTATTCCTGTTCACGCTCGAGCTCGCCGTTGGACAATTGCGCCCCTCTTTGGTAAAATGAATTAAGAACTGCTGTGATTATCGAAGTGAAGACAATTCGATAACCAGGGTAGTTCTTTTTTTGTTCCCATGCGACGGCCTCGCCCCGTACGTTGCGGGGGTTCGTCGACCTGGGCCCCAGCGTGCCTCGCGAGATCTCCGAGAAACAGTCTTGTTCTTCTCCGCCGTGTCAGCCGCCACGCTGAACCGCAGGTCACCGCAGAGAATCGTCACCAGCTCGACACCAGTGCACGACGGCCCGGCGTACGAGGTCCGATGGGCAGGTCACACCTGACCGGCCGACGCTCGGGTTGCACCTGCGAAGATCTTGATCGTAGATTGGGATCACTCTGAACCGGCACTCCCTCGAAACAGAGCCGCAGAACGGGAGTCCCGCCTCGGGTCCACGAGGTGATGGAGGGGCGGCACCGAATTCGTCCCTGCACAGAGAGATTCTCATGGACATCGGCCTTGGCCTGCCCATCACCGACCCCGCAGCCCTACTCGACTGGGCACGGCGCGCCGACGCCGGCCCCTTCACCACCATCGGCCTGCTCGACCGACTGGTCTACGACAATCCGGAACCGCTCGTCACCCTGGCCGTGATCGCCGGCGCGACCACTCGTGTTCGCGTACAGACCGAGGTGCTCCTCGCACCCCTGCGCGACCCCGTCCTCCTGGCCAAGCAGGCCGCCACCCTCGACCGCCTGTCCGGCGGCCGCCTGGTCCTCGGCCTCGGCGTCGGCGGCCGCGCCGACGACCACGCCGCCTCCGGCACCGACCTGCGAACCCGCGGCCGACGGCTCGACGAACAGATGGCCGTCATGCGCCGCCTGTGGGCAGGCGAGCCGTACAGTGACGAGGCCGGCCCGATCGGACCCGCGCCCGCCCGTCCCGGCGGCCCGCAGGTGCTGTTCGGCGGCTTCCAGCCGGCCGCCCTCGAACGCGTCGCCCGCTGGGGCGACGGCTTCCTGGCCGCCGCCCCGGCGTCCCGGGCCGGTGGCCTCATCGACACCGTACGGAGGGCGTGGACGGACCACGGCCGCGACGGCTCACCGCGCATCGTCACCCAGGTCAACGTCGCCCTCGGCCCGCCCACGGTGATCGAGGACGCCCGAGCGTCCATCGGCGCCTATTACGCGTTCACCGGCCGCGCCGAACACATGGTCGACGGCATGCTCACCACCGCCGACCAGATCCGCGACGCGATCACCCAGTTCGCCGATCTGGGCGCCGACGAGGTCATGCTCTACTGCCATGGCCGCGACCCAGACCAGGCCGACCGCCTCGCCGACATCATCGCCTAAAATCGCACATCCGGCGGGTGCGCTCGGCGCGTGACTTCGCGAACGAGTCGGTCGTCGTGTGGTGGCCTTCGACCGACCCAAGTGATCGAAACGCCGCGCGATGGCCGACTCATCCGCCTCAAAGCCCGTGGGCGACGGGCTCGCCGTGCTCGAGGTAGCGAGTACTGCCGTCGTGCCGGGCGGCATGACCGTGGACGATACGTCGAGCCAGGCGAGCGATGGTCAATTCGTTCACCCGCGCCACGTCGTGGAATTCGTAGGCGGTGAGTTCGTCCGGCGCGAGCTCGATCTTCTCCCGGTACGCGAGACCCAATACACCTCCGTCGAACAGAAAGAGGAGTTTGTCGCCTTCGGCCTGGTTGGGTGCCCAGTCGGCGACGAGCAACCGGCCGATGGGCGGGCTGATACCGAGTTCTTCGCGTACCTCACGGGCGGCCGCCTCGGTCGGACGGGGCGCGATCGTCGAGCGGAAGCTCTGGATCGAAGTCGATCCGTCAGGTGCCTCGTTCGTGTGGCGACAGGTCGACCAGGCCCACCACGCGGTCGACGATCCAGCCGGTGCGGCGGCTCAGATCGCCGAGTACCTGAGGCGCCACGAGCCGCGGTCCGACGAGCGTTGATGACTCCCGATGCGGTCAGGGTGCTGCGGGGGCGGTTTCCGGGGTTGGTGTTCTGGTTCGGCTCGCACAGCGGTGTGTGGTGGGCGCTGATTCCTCCGCCCGCTGGCTGGCGGCTGGTCGAGGCGGCCGATCCCGAGGAACTGACCCAGGCCGTGATCAAGGCGCAGTCGTGGCCCTGGCCATCGCCGCGTCAGGGCGCGCGCTGGACGCTGGGTATCGACGCGCGGCCGCGGATGCCGTGCAGGGGATACCTCAGAAGTACGACGAGGGTCGTTCCTGAGCGGGACGCCGATGTGCGGTCCCGCCGTCCATAGTCGGTGGCATGCGAAAGATGATCTCGGTGGGGGCCGTGGTCGCGATGCTGTCGGCCGTTCCCGTCCACGCGACGCCGGCGGCCGGGACCAGGTTCCTGTCGGCCGGGCACGCGGCGTCGGCCGCCAGGCCCCGGTCCGCACCGGCGATGCCGACGAGTGCGGTGAAGGTTCGGCTGCCCACGCCCACCGGGCCGTACGCGGTGGGTGCGACGTCTCTGCATCTCGTCGACCGGTCACGGCCTGACCCGTGGCGGCCGGCCGAGCGCCGTGAGCTGATGGTCAGTGTCTTCTATCCCGCCTCACGGGTCACCGGCCGCCCGGTCGCACCGCAGATGGCGTCCGGAGAGGCGCAGGGGTTCGACGCGTTCGCGGGTCCCTCGAACTACGGCGTCGAGCCGGGCACGGTGGACTGGGCGGCGACGCGTACCCATGCGCACCTGGACGCCCCGGCCGTACGGGGGCCGCGCCCGGTCGTGCTGTACTCGCCCGGCGTTGCCGACCCGCGCACCTGGAACACCGCGCTGGTCGAGCAGCTCGCCTCGGCCGGGTACGTCGTCGTCGCCATCGACCACACCTACGAGGCGTCGGCGGTGGAGTTCCCGGGTCACCGGATCGCCCGTACGGTGCTGCCGGAACGTCTCGCCGAGGCCCAGCGCGACGGCACGCTGGTTCAGCTTCAGAAACAGGTCGTCGCCGTGCGGGTCGCCGACACCCGGTTCGTGCTCGGCGCGCTGGCGGCACTCCACGCGGGGAGCGATCCGGACGCCGATCATCGTCGGCCGCCCCGGAACCTCGCGGCGGCGTTGGACCTGCGGCGGATCGGCATGCTCGGCACCTCGGGCGGGGGCTTCACCGCGGCGCAGGCGATGTACGAGGACGCGCGGATCAGGGCGGGCGTCGACCTGGACGGCACGCTCGGGTTCGGGGAGGATCCGGCCCACCTGGAGCTCTCGCCGGTGGCCGAGCACGGCCTCGACCGGCCGTTCCTGCTCATGGGCAGTGCCGGACCGGGCGGCAGCGACCACCGGACGGAGTCGTCGTGGAGGTCGTTCTGGGCGCACGGCCGGGGCTGGCGGGCGGATCTGACGCTGCGCGGCTCCCGGCACGGGTCGTACACCGACGCCGAGGCGATCCTCCCGCAGTTGCGCGGTCGCGTTCCCGACAAGACGATCGGCGATGACGTCGGCACGGTCGATCCCGCACGCGCGATCACCGCGGAACGCGCCTACGTCTCGTCCTTCTTCGACCGCTGGCTGCGCCGCAAGGATGACGGGCTCCTCGACGGCGCTTCATCCCGGTATCCCGAGATCGAATTCATCCGCTGACCGTCCCCGCGGAACGGCGCAATGCCCTCGTGGAACGAACGATCCCGCTTTATACGACGGAGCAGCCCCTGGCCGCCGAACAGCGCGTGGTGGCCGGATGGCTGGAATGGTGCCATGAGAGGAACGTCGGCCAGGCCCTGGACGTCCTCGCGGCCAATGCCATCCGCAACGGTGCTCACGCGGTAGTGGGAGTGCGTATCGAGCCCGACCGGTCGTCCGCCGGTGGCAGCTTCTACATCGCGTACGGGACGGCGGTCGTCTTCGGCTGAGTCGGCCGCCGAGACGGTGATTTTCCCGCCGATGGTGTCGCCCACCGCCCGGAGCGGTGGGCGACAGCCTCTCACCGCCGCTCGGTCCGCCCGAGGACGTCGTCGCGCACCGGGCCGTAGACGAACTCCCCTGTCGCCTCGATGAAGTCGTACGGGAAGCCGGGCTCGATCCGGCTCACCTCGTCCAGGCGGCGCAGGACCTCCTCGGGGAGGCGCAGGTCCAGTGCCGTGAGGTTGGCGGTCAGCTGGTCGAGGTTTCGGGCGCCGAGGATGGGGTGCACCCACGGGCGGTGCGCCATGGTCCAGGCGATCGCCACCTCCGACGAGCTGACGCCCAGGCTGTCGGCGGCGGCGTCGACCTCCCGCGCCACGCGCAGGTCGTGCTCGGACAGCTCCTCGCGGCTCTTCCGCGTCGGCTCCGTGGTCTGCGATCGCGTGAACTTCCCCGTGAGCGCACCGCCGGCGAGCGGCGACCACGCGGCGACGGACAGTTCCAGGGCGTCGGCCATCGGCAGCAGCTCGCGCTCGATGTCGCGCTGCACCAGGCTGTACGGCAGTTGCAGGCCGGTGAACGGCGTCAGGCCGCGGGTCTCCGCGAGGGTGTTCGCGCGGGCGACCGCCCATGCCGGCGCGTCGGAGATCCCGAGATAGAGCACCTTGCCCGCGCGGACCGTGTCATCGAGGGCCCGCATCGTCTCCTCGAGAGGCGTGCGCGCGTCCCAGATATGCACCCACAGCAGGTCGATGTAGTCGGTTCGCAGGCGCCGGAGACTCTGGTCGAGCGAGCGCGTCAGGCTCTTGCGGTGGTTTCCCGAGGCGTTCGGGTCGGAACCGTCGAGCGTCAGCGTGTACTTCGTGGACAGCACGAAGTGGTCGCGGTCCGACCCGAGCAGCTCACCGACGATGCGCTCGCTCGCGCCGTCGGTGTAGTTGTTCGCGGTGTCGATCACATTGCCGCCGGCCTCCGCGTACGCGGTGAGCATCTTCCGGCAGTCCTCCGCGGCCGCTCCCCATCCCCAGTTGTCGCCGAACGTCATGGTCCCGAGGAACGCCTCGGACACCCGCAGACCACTGCGGCCGAAGATCCGATATTTCACTGTCTCTCCCTACTGACCGTCGATGGCTCGGACCATACATACCGTCTAGACACTGTGTCTAGACGGCTTATTCCCTAGACTCGGCCCATGGTGAGAGAGGAACCTTCGAGCCCGCGCCGCTCCCGGCGGTCACCTCCTGCCGGGGGTGACGACCGCGACATCCGTACGGTGATCCTCGACACCACCCGTGAGCTGCTGAACGACCGGAGGCTGGACGAGATCGCGGTGGCCGACATCCTGGCCGCCGCCCAGATCTCCCGCGGCAGCTTCTACTTCTACTTCGAGAGCAAGCACGACGTGCTCGCCGAACTGGTCCATCGAGCCGTGGGACAGGGACACGCGGCGGCGCGACCGTGGTTGCGGCACGACGGCGAGGACGAGCGGTACGCCACCGTGCGCCACGGCATCAGCGAGGGCGCCCGCCTCTGGCGCGAGCAGGCCCCCGTCCTGCGCGCGATCGTGGAGAACTGGCGCAGCGACCCGAAGCTGACCGAGCTGTGGCTCCACCAGATGAACGGCTACACGGAGGCCACGAAGGCGCGCATCGAGCAGGACGGCGCACCCGGGACGGCCGACCCCCAGATGCTCGCCTCCGCCCTCACCTGGCTGGGAGAACGCCTCTACTACCTCGCGGCCGCGGGCGTTGCGCCCTTCGACGACGAAGAGGCCCTCGTCGACGTGCTGACCTACATCTGGATGAAGACGCTGTACGCCTAAGAGCCTGCGGTCCCACCGGAGCCGCGGCGGTCGCCGCCGAACAGCACCAGGATCAGCGGCACCGCCACGAGTGCGCAGGATCCAGCAGCCAGGGCCGGGTATCCACCGGCGGACAGGATGAGGGTGGACGCCAGGCTCGCGGCGGCGGCGATGCTCCACACCGTCGCGTCGACGGCGCCCTCGACGCGGGCCCGTTCCCCGGCAGGCAGGTCGCGGGCGAGGAGGCCGCTGCCGCCGACGAAGCACAGGTTCCACCCGTAGCCGAGAAGGAAGAGGGCCCCGGCCAGGGGCGCGGTGTCGCCGCCGGGGACGGCGGCGGCGAGCAGCGCGGCGAGCGCGAGGGACAGCAGGCCGGCGAGCATGACGGGCCGGGCGCCGACGCGGTCGAACAGCCGTCCCGTCAGTGGCGACAGCGCGAACATGCCGAGCGTGTGCATGGCCAGGGTCACGCCCACCGCGCTCAGCCCGTGACCGTGCCGGTGCATGTCCATCGGTGTCGCGGTCATGACGGCGACCATGACGACCTGCGCCGTGACCATGACCGCCAGCGCGGATCGGGCGGTGGGCGTTCGCACCAGGTCGCGGAGCGGCACGGGGGAGGCGGCGGCCGGTGCGCGGCGAGAGGGGGCTCCGGTGGCGGCGATCGCCGCGACCAATGTGGCGACGGCCGCGACCAGGAACGGCCCGGCCATGGCGGGGCCGCCGAGTCGGCTCGCGGCGGCGCTCGACGGGTCGAGCAGCAGCGGGCCGCCGACCGCGCCGATCGTGCCGGCCCAGATGACCGTGCCGATGGCGTATCCGCGCCGGTGCGCCGGGTACAGCTCGGCGGCCCCGTAGCGGGACAGCTGGGCTCCGGCGTTGCCGAGGCCGAGCACCAGCATGCCGATCGTCAGGGCGAGAATGTCCCCGGCGGCCACCGCGACGACCGCGAGAGCGGCGCCGAGCGCGGCCGCCCCGTACCCGAGGACCAGTCCGGCACGCCGCCCGCGGCGTGCCGTCAGCCAGGTCAGGGCGAGCGCGCCGACGCCCGTTCCGACGACGCCGGCGGTGTTCGGCACGGCGCCCCAGCGCATGCCGAGCCGATCGCCGGCCACGATCGTGCTCATGGCGCTCGCCATGGCCATCGCCGCGTTCATCAGGGCGGCACCGGAGAAGAAGGCCGCCATGGCGCGTCCGCGGCGTACCGCGATTTCCGGGGGGTTCGCGACAGGGGTCGTACGCATGCCACAACGTTAGAAACCCACACCTTCGAACTGAACGGGCGATCAACGGAGGTTCGTCCGTTCTGCCTCTTGTTCGAAAGGAGATCCACGGTGCAGGGTTTCCGAATGGACAGACCGCTGGATGAGACGGACTGGCACATCCTCGACGAGCTGCAGCGCGACGGACGGCTCTCGTACAACCGGCTCGCGCAGATCGTCCACCTGTCACCGCCGGCCGTCGCCGAGCGCGTGCGCCGCCTGGAGGAGGCGGGGGTGATCACCGGCTACCAGGCGCGGATCGACGCCGCGCGGGCCGGCCTGCCGCTGACGACGTTCGTGCAGATGCGGTGCGCGCTCGGCCGGTGCCTGCTCAAGACGACGACGGCCGAGGACTTCCCCGAGGTCACCGAGGTGCACAAGCTCAGCGGGAGCTGGTGCTCGATGCTGCGGGTCCGCGTCGCGTCCATGCGGCATCTGGAAGGACTGCTCGAGCGTCTTGGCGAGCACGGCGAGATGAACACCCACGTCGTCCTGTCGACGCAGTACGAGGGGCGTCCCGTCGAGCCGCCGGCGGACGAGGCGCGCCCGGTGAGCCAGCCGACCGGATGGAACCGCTGAGCCCCCGGGCACCCTCAACGCGCCGCTGAGCCCACCCTTTGGCCGCCCGCCGGCCGACGTGACGCTCCCCACGAACCACAGGTGCGGCGGCGGCACCGATCGCCGCCGCCGGACCTGCCTCACCAGGCGGAGTCGACGGTGTCGCCCTTGCCCATGTCCTCAGGAAGCGGCACCGGGAACGACGTGCGGTGTCCCGTTCTCAGATCGACGCGAACGATCCGGTGGCCGCCGACGTAGAGCGCGAACCGTCCCGTGCCGTCGACGTACGCGGTCAGGCCGACACGGCCACGCTGAGGCCCGCGACGCTCAGCGGGCGAACAGCCGGGCGGCGTTGTCGTGGCAGACGGCGCGCAGCCAGTCGTCGCCGAGGTCGAGCCGCGTGAGCGCCGCGAGCTGGTGGGCGTAGGAGTACGGGATGTTCGGGAAGTCGGTGCCGAGCAGGATCCGGTCTCCCAGGTCGGCCAGCCGGGAGGTGAGTTCGGCGGGCCAGGGGTTCAGCTGCTCGGTGAAGTCGGTGAACGCCATGGTCGTGTCGAGACGCAGGTCCGGATGGCGTTCGGCGAGCGCGAGGAACTCCGCGTACTCCGGCAGGCCCATGTGCGCGACGATCGCGATCAGCCGGGGATGGCGGGCCAGGACCTCGGCGAAGGCGGCCGGGCCGGTGTGGCGGCCGGGTTCGGGGCCGTTGCCGCAGTGCACGACGACCGGGGTGCGCGACTCGGCCAGCAGCCCCCAGACGGGGTCCAGGAGTGGGTCGCGTGGGTCGTACCCGCCGACCTGGACGTGCGCCTTGAAGACCCTCGCCCCGGCGTCGATCGCCTCGGCGACGTACGCGCCGGCCTCCGGCTCGGCGAAGAACGTCGCGGTGTGCAGGCAGTCGGGCGTGCGCGCGGCGAAGTCGGCCGCCCAGCCGTTCAGCCAGACGGCCATCGCGGGCCGATGCGGGTAGAGCATCGCCGTGAACCGGCGCACGCCGAACTCCCGCAGCAGGCGCAGCCGCCGCTCCTCGTCGTAGCGGTACCGGACCTCCCACGGCAGGCCGGCCTCGGTGAAACGGTCGAAGTACGCCCAGACCTTGGCCAGGACGTTGTCCGGCATGAAGTGCGTGTGCACGTCGATGAGGCCGGGCAGCCCCAGCGACCGCCAGAACGCGGGGATGTCCGCGTCGTCGCCCGGCGGCCGTACGGTCCGGTGATCGGTTGGCGAAGCCATGACCCGCATGATTCCAGAACCGGATTCGGCCGCCCGGGTGCGGGTGCGGGTGCGGATCGGCGATGAGGCCGCCGTAAGGCTCGGGCACGGCACTTGACGACCTCAATGGCTAACCGTTATCTATAGGCCGGTGTCGGCGATCACGATCGAGGGACTCACCAAGCGGTACGGCGACCGGGCCGTCGTCGACGGGCTGGGCTTCACCGTGGAGCAGGGCTCGCTCGTCGGATTCCTCGGCCCGAACGGGGCGGGTAAGACGACGACCCTTCGCATGCTCCTCGGTCTCGTCAGGCCGACGTCCGGCCGCGCTCTGGTGTACGGCAGGCCGTACCGCGAGCTGGCCGATCCCGTCAGGGCGGTCGGCGCGGTGGTGGAGACGATGACCGCGCACCCCCGGCGTACGGCACGCCACCACCTGCGCATGCTCGGCATGCGCGTCGGTGTCGGCGCTCGCCGGGTCGACGCGGTTGTGGACCTCGTCGGCCTCACGGGCGCGGCCGACCGGCGCGCCGGGGGATTCTCGCTCGGGATGCGGCAGCGGTTGGCGCTGGCCGCGGCGCTGCTGGGCGACCCGGGGGTGCTCGTCCTGGACGAACCGGCCAACGGGCTCGACCCGGAGGGCATCCACTGGCTGCGCGGATTCCTCCGATCGCAGGCCGCCGAGGGACGTACGGTGCTGGTGTCCAGCCATCAGCTCGCGGAGGTCCAGCACACCGTCGACCAGGTGGTCATCGTCGCCGGAGGTCGCCTGGTCGCCGCCGGACCGCTCGATGACCTGCGGAGCCGGGCGTCCGGCCGGGTCCACGTGCGGTCCCCCGAGGCCGAGCGGCTCGCCGGACTGCTGGCCGCCGCCGGTGTCACGGTGCGGCCGGCCGGGCCCGGCCGGCTGGAGGCCCCGCCCGGATGGGCCGAGCACATCGGCCTGCTGTCCGCCGAACATCGGATTCCGCTGTTCGAACTGCGCGAGGACGCCCCAGACCTCGAAGAGGTCTTCTTCCGTCTCACCCGCACCGCCGAAGACCGGGAGCCGCGATGATCCGGCTGTTGCGGTCCGAGCTGTACGCCCTGCGGACGACACCGGGCCCGTGGCTGACGATGTCCGCCGTCGCCGCCCTCCACCTGTTCCTCGTGGCCGTGATCGGGACGCCCGGCGACCGGGGGGCGGCCTGGCACGGGCTCGGGCCGTCGGCCGGGGAGCTGACGGGATATCCGATGCTGCTCTTGGGCGTCGTGGCGGCCGCCCAGGACCATCGCTTCCGGACGATCGTCCCCGTCCTCCTGACCACGCCGGGACGGCGCCGTGTGCTGGCCGCCGAGGCCGCCGCCGTGGCGGTGGTCGCCGCGGCGGCGGCCTCGGCCGCGCAGACCCTCTGGCTGGCCGCCGCCGTCAGACGGCACGGCGGCGCCGCCATGCACACCGGCCGCCCCGGCGACCTCCTGCGGCTGTACGCGGTCACCGTCGCCGGGGTGGTCCTGCTGGGCCTGCTCGGCGTGGCACTCGGCGCGATCCTCCGCAACGCGGCGACGGCGTTCGTCATCGTCCCGATCGGCGTGATCGCCGAGGCGGTGGCGCCGCCGACGCGCTACCGCGGCCCCTTCACCAGCGGACTGGCGACCTTCGGCCCGCACCCCGGCTCCGGTGCGCTCCTCCTCGCCGGCTGGACGGTCGTCGCCCTGACGATCGCCGTCGTCACGGTGGCCCGTGATGTCACGGACTGATCCCGCAGAACGCCGCCCGCCGGCGCGGGCGGCGAGCCGTCAGCCCGGTGCAGCCGCAGCATGCCTTGCAGTTCCGGGCCGCTGGGGTGATGGCCCGCCGGCACCGGACCGGCGGTGTGCGCGCCGCGCCGGCCCATCTTCTCGCCGGACGGGCCGTGTCAGGGTCAACGGCTGCTCGAGCCGGAGGTGTCCGATTAAAGTGTTCCCGGACAAGAATCCGATTCGGTTATCGGAGGACGCGTGGACGCCCAGGACTTCGCAGACGTGCTCGACGCCGTACGGACCTTCGTCCGCGAGCGGGTGATCCCGCGCGAGGACGAGATCGAGACGACGGACCGCATCCCGGACGACCTCCGGCAGGCCGCCGCCGAGATGGGCCTGTTCGGGTACGCGCTGCCGGAGGCGTACGGCGGGCTCGGCCTGTCCATGAGCGAAGAGGTGCGCCTGGCCTTCGAACTCGGCTATGCCAGCCCGGCGTTCCGCTCGATGTTCGGTACCAGCAACGGCATCGCCGGCCAGGTCCTCGTCAAGGCGGGCACCGACGAGCAGCGCGACCACTGGCTGCCGAGGCTGGCCGCCGGCCGGGCCGTCGCGGCGTTCGCGCTGACCGAGGCCGAGGCGGGCTCCGACCCCAGCACCCTGACGACCAGGGCCGTACGTGATGAAGATCACTACGTGCTCGACGGGGCCAAGCGCTTCATCACCAACGCGCCCGAGGCGGACGTGTTCATGGTGTTCGCCCGGACCGGCGGTGAGGGGTCGCGGGGGATCTCCACGTTCATCGTCGAGGCGGGCACGCCCGGCCTCACCGTCGGCCCGTCCGACGAGAAGATGGGCCAGCGCGGCGCGCACACCGCCGAGGTGTACTTCGACGGCGTACGGATTCCCGCGACGGCGATGGTCGGCGAGGAGGGCACCGGCTACCGCACCGCGATGACGTCGCTCGCGCACGGCCGGGTTCACATCGCGGCGGTCTGCGTCGGCGTCGCGCAGCGCCTCCTCGACGAGACGGTCGCGTACGCCAAGGAACGGCGCCAGGGCGGGCGGCGGATCGGGGACTACCAGCTGATCCAGGGCCTGATCGCCGACTCCCAGGCGGAGCTGTACGCGGGCCGCTCGATGGTGCTGCGGGCGGCGGAGGCGTACGACGTGGGGGAGGACCGCAAGCTCGGCCCCTCCTGCGCGAAGTACTTCTGCTCGGAGATGGTCGGCCGCGTCGCCGACCGCGCCGTCCAGGTCTTCGGCGGCATGGGCTACATGCGCGGCGTCGCCGTCGAGCGGCTGTACCGCGACGTCCGGCTCTTCCGGATCTACGAGGGCACCAGCCAGATCCAGCAGGTCGTCATCGCCCGCGAACTGCTCCGCTGACCAGGCCCGCGGCCGCCACGAGGTTCGCCCCAAGGGGTGTCCGGTGCCGGACACCCCCAGGCACCCCCGAAAGGGCTCAGGGCGTCATGGCGGGGCAGCGGGTGCCTCGCGGCGGGACCTGCAGGTCGATGAGGTACCGGTTGACGGCGTCGGCGGCCGCGCCGGCGCGCCGTACGGTGGCGCGACGACGTTCGCGCCTGCCTTCGAGCAGCATGATCATCCCCTCCTGGACGGACGCCCGAAGGGACGTCCGGTGAGGCGTGAGGACCCGGCCGGGGCACCTTGCGGACGATGATCACGTTAGAGCCGTGATCGCCTCCTCGCCCGGGTTCTCAGGGCCGGACCAGGGGCACGTCAGGGGTGCCTCAGGGTCGACCAGAACGAGCGTCCGGATGCCTCCGCGTACGGGCCGGAGGGAGGCGGTGAACGCCCCCGGTACGGCGCCGGCACCGAGGCGCGGATGGCCCCGGCGAATCGATTTCGTGTCCGAGCCGCGCAGCGTGTATGGTTACGGAGCGCGGAAGGGCGCACGCCCCCTTAGCTCAGTCGGCAGAGCGTCTCCATGGTAAGGAGAAGGTCTACGGTTCGATTCCGTAAGGGGGCTCTTGCAGCCGATACCCCGGTCCGCCAACGTGGACCGGGTTTCGTCTGTTCGGGTGCATCCGGAGAGTCCGGTATTCTTTTCTCCGGTTGTCCCGACCCTCGCGGCGGAGTAGCTCAGTCAGGCAGAGCAAGCGGCTCATAATCGCTGTGTCGCCGGTTCAAGTCCGGCCTCCGCTACCACCTCACCGCCTCCCCTCTCGCAGGGGGGTTGGTGCAGGTCGTTGTCCAGTGTCCCTCACCAGAAAGGCACTCCATCGTGGCTGCCACCGACGTACGGCCAAAGATCACGCTGGCCTGCCAGGAGTGCAAGCACCGCAACTACATCACGCGGAAGAACCGGCGCAACGACCCGGACCGCCTGGAGCTGAAGAAGTACTGCCCGAACTGCCGTAAGCACCAGGCGCACCGCGAGACCCGCTGAGGCGGGAGCGGGCTCGCCGGTCGGCGTTCCCTGACGCTCACAGCCCGCCCCGGCATCGCTGCCGGGGCGGGCTGAACCACGTCTGTTAACGTCGCCTCATCGCCTCCCCTGGCGCGCACGTGGGTATTCCGGGAAGGGACGGATTGAATGGCGCTGAACCGCGATTTCATCGGGCGGGCCTTCCCGCCGTCGGAGCCGTACGAGGTCACCCGGCTGAAGATCAGGGAGTTCGCGGACGCCATCGGCGACCTGAACCCGATCTACCGTGACTCGGACGCGGCCAAGGCCGCCGGGCATCCCGACGTGATCGCGCCGCCGACCTTCCCGATCGTCATCTCGATCACCGGCGCCGGTCTGACCGACCCCGAGCTCGGCCTCAACTACTCGATGGTCGTCCACGGTGAGCAGCGGTTCGAGTACGTCCGCCCGCTGCACGCCGGTGACGTCGTCACCGCCGAGTCGACGATCGCCGGCATCCGCTCCATCGGCCGCAACGAGCGCCTCGACCTGCAGACGGTGATCAAGACGGTCGACGGCGAGCACGTCTGCACGGCCCACAACGTCATCATCGAGCGAGGTGCCTGAGATGACCGCCACCGTGAAGTACGACGAGGTCGAGGTGGGCCAGGAGCTCCCCGCGAAGACGTACAAGGTCGAGCGCCTCGACCTGATCAAGTACGCCGGCGCGTCCGGGGACTTCAACCCGATCCACTGGAACGAGCCGTTCGCCAAGTCCGTGGGCCTGCCCGACGTGATCGCGCACGGCATGTTCACGATGGCGCAGGGCGGCCGGTACGTCACCGACTGGGCCGGCGACCCTGGTGCGGTCGTCGACTACGGCGTCCGGTTCTCCTCCATGGTCGTGGTGCCCAATGACGGCGGCACCGAGATCGAGATCACCGGTGTGATCGAGGACAAGCGCGACGACAACACGGTCGTCGTCGCGCTGACCGCCCGCTCGCGCGGTGAGAAGGTCCTCACCCGCGCCAAGGCGACGGTCCGTCTCGCCTGATGGCGGTCCGCTGCGAGCAGGTCGACCTCGCGGGCTACACCACGCTGCGGCTCGGTGGGCCCGCGCGGTGCTTCGTCGAGGCCACGACCGACGACGAACTGACCGACACCGTCCGCCGCGCCGACCGGGAGGGCGAGCCGGTGCTCGTCCTCGGCGGCGGCAGCAACCTCGTCGTCGCCGACGCGGGCTTTCCCGGCACGGCGGTGCACATCGCCACCCGCGGCGTGTCCGTCGCCGTGTTTCACGCTGACCGCCGACGGAGCGACGGCCGCGTGCTCGTACGCGCCCGGGCGGGCGAGGAGTGGGACCCGTTCGTCGCCCGGTGCGTCGAGGAGGGCCTGTCCGGCGTCGAGTGCCTGTCGGGCATCCCCGGCCTGCTCGGCGCCACCCCGATCCAGAACGTCGGAGCGTACGGCCAGGACGTCAGCGAGACGATCGTCGGGGTCCGCGCGTACGACCGGGAGCGCGGCGAGGTCGTCGTCCTCGACCGCGACGCCTGTCGGTTCGGCTACCGCACCAGTGCCTTCAAGGGCGCCGACCGGCACGTCGTGCTGGAGGTGACCTTCGCTCTCGAACCGGCCGACCTCTCCGCTCCGGTCCGCTACGCCGAACTGGCCCGGACCCTCGGGGTCGAGCCCGGCGATCGGGTCCCGCTGCGGGACGCCCGCGACGCGGTGCTCGGCCTGCGCCGGGGGAAGGGCATGGTCCTCGACCCCGCCGATCCCGACACGCGCAGCGCCGGGTCGTTCTTCACCAACCCGATCCTCGACCCGGACCAGCTCACCGACCTGGAGAAGCGCGTCGGCGACCGGCTCGGCCCGGGCGCCGTGTTCCCGCGCTACCCGGAGCCGGACGGCCGCACGAAGACCTCGGCGGCCTGGCTGATCGACAAGGCGGGCTTCACCAAGGGGTACGGCCGGGGCCCGGTCCGGATCTCGACCAAGCACACCCTCGCGCTGACCAACGCCGACGGCGGGCGTACCGACGACCTCCTAGCCCTGGCCCGCGAGGTCCGCGACGGCGTCCGCGAGGCCTTCGGCGTCACGCTCGTCAACGAACCGGTCTTCGTCGGCATCCGCCTCTGACGTCCGGACGTCGGCCACGGACACCCGCGTCTTCGGCCGAGTCGTACACCCGCTCGCTCCTTGACGTCGCGGCGTCACGGCACCATCGACCTGCCGGATTATTACGAGCCGGCGGTGAGTGGCGCGGTGATCGTGAAGACGGTGGGGCCGCCGGGCGGACTGGAGACGTCCAGGTCGGCATCGACGGCCAAGTTCCCCGCGTTGGCCCGTGGCGTGATCGAACAGCATCGCGCCACGGGCCAGGCCGGGCGCCAGCGCGCTCGGCGCGTAGCACGGGCCAGTTGGGCCGCGGCCGGTGATCTGATTGAGGGCGTGTTCGTAATGACGCCAGCCTCGTCGGGCACCGGCCTGGCCGCGAAAAGGCTAAATCCCCTGTGTGCCGGGGGTACTGCTACCGTTCCTCAACACTGAGCACGAGTGGATCCCGCGCAGCGGCACGCCCCGAACGGTCTTGGGCGCGCTGGTCCCCCGCTTTCAATCCCGGACGGCGACGCACGTCCCGCGTGCGGTCCACTCTCAGGACGGCGGGTTCCCTCACGACCCGGCTACACTGGCGCGGCCAACGGCGCACGAAGAGGCCCGAACCATCTCTCTGGTGGAACAGGGGCCCCGCACACCGGCACCACGTCGCGCATCCAAGTCAGTAACGGAGCGTAGACGTGTGGTAACAGAAATGTCAATGCGTGGGCCGCGCACATCTGGACGGGCTCATTCTTTCGTACCGCGTTGACGAACTCGCCGATGTCGGAGACCGGTCCTTGAGCAGGTAGCCGATACCACCCCCCGGCCATCGGCAAGCAGTTCCTGCGGGTAGAGCCGTTCCACTTACTGCGAAAGCACCAGAACCGCGACGGACGCCTTACGCTCGCCCGGTCAGGGGAGTAGGACGTACAGGAAATCGTCGCTGCGGGTGCCGTCCGGGCCGTCCAGCCGGGACCGATGCACTGCCTCGCGGACGAAACCGGCCTTCTCCAGCACCCGCTGCGACGCCGTGTTGTCCGGAGCGGTTCCGGCCGCGAGCCGCTGGACGCCGATCTCGAACGCCCACGCGCTGAGCAGTCGTACGGCGCGCGGCACGATGCCCTGGCCGCGGAACGCCGGCAGCAGGCTGTAGCCCATCATCGCCGACCGGCTCCAGGCCTCGTAGTACAGACCGATGTCGCCGGCGAACTCGTCGTTCACCCGGATCGTCAGGTCCGCGCGGTTGCCCGCCAGCCACTCGCTCGCGGCGTGCTCGAGGCGCCGCGCCACCTCGGCGCGCGTCCGCACGTGCTTGACGGTCGCCCGGGCACGCACGTCCGGCAGGTTCATCAGCGCGAGCAGGTCGTCCACGTCGGCGGGGCCCTGCGGGCGCAGGCTCACCTCGCCGTCACGCAGTTCGCCGCCCCGCAGGTCGGGGAACGGCCGCGGCGCCGGGCCGGGCGGGTCGCCGGGCAGCCAGGCCCAGACGACGTCGTCCGGTCGGCCGCCGCCAGGTCCGCTGTTCCGGCGTACGGCCTCGCGGGTGAACCCGGCGTTCAGCGCGACGCGCTGGGAGACCGCGTCGGCCACATCGGTGACCATCTCCAGCCGCCCGTCCGCCTGCTCGGTCATGGTCCGCACGGCTTTGCTCGCGACCCCTCGCCGCCGCTCTTCGGGTATCACCCAGATGCTCAGCTCGCGGACCCCGGGGCGGGCCTCGATGAGGCTCAGCCCGCCGACCAGCCGGTCACCGTCGAGGACGGCGTGCGTGACGGGGAGGTAAGGCGTCAGTCTGGCGGCCTCTTCGACGGTCGCGGTACGGATGATCACGTGTCCGATCATTCCACTTCGTCCGTCGGCGTGCGGCTGGTTCCGGGGGCGTTCTCCGCCGTGCGCGGACGCTGCCGTGACGGCGGGCTCCAGGTCGCGCGGACGCAGCCGTGAAGGTGGTTCCGGGGGCGTTCTCACTCGCGCGGGGGCGCCGCCGGGAGGGCGGCTCCGGGCGGTGTGCCGAGCCAGGCGTCGATGCCGTCGAGGAGTCGTTTCTGCGTCTCCGGAGGGGCCGCGGAACCCCGGATCGAACACCGCGCCAGCTCGGCCAGCTCCTCGTCGGTGAACCCGTGGTCCCGGCGCGCCAGCTCGTACTGGCGGGTCAGCCGCGACCCGAACAGCAGCGGGTCGTCGGCGCCCAGCGCGATCGACACACCGCCCTCGAAGAGGCGGCGGAGAGGAACGTCTTCCGGCGTCGCGTAGACGCCGAGACCGACGTTCGAGGACGGGCAGACCTCGAGGGTGACGCCGCGGGCGGCGACGGTGTCCATGAGGGCCGGATCCTCGACGACGCGCACGCCGTGCCCGATCCGGTCGGCCCGCAGCGCGTCGACGCAGGCCCGTACGCTCGCGGGACCGAGCAGTTCCCCGCCGTGCGGTACGGACAGCAGGCCGGCCCGCTTGGCGATAGCGAAGGCCCGGTCGAAGTCGTACGCCCGGCCGCGCCGCTCGTCGTTGGACAGCCCGAACCCGACGACCCCCCCTCCGGCGTACTGGGCGGCCAGCCGCGCCAGCGTCCGCGCGTCGAGGGGGTGCCGCGTGCGGTTGGCCGCGATGACGACGCCGATGCCGACCCCGGTGGCCTCGGAGGCATCCCGGGTGGCGTCCATAACGAGGTCGGTGAAGGCCGTCAGCCCGCCGAAGCGGCTCCCGTACCCGCTCGGGTCGACCTGGATCTCCAGCCACCCGGAGCCCTCCGCGGCCTCGTCCTCGGCCGCCTCGCGCAGCAGCCGCCGTACGTCCTCCTCGTCGCGCAGCACCGACCGGGCGATGTCGTACAGGCGCTGGAAGCGGAACCAGCCGCGCTCGTCCGTCGCGCGCAGGCGGGGAGGCCACTCCTCGACGAGGGCGTCGGGCAGGTGCACGCGGTGCTTGCGGGCGAGCTCGACGAGCGTGGTGTGCCGCATCGAACCGGTGAAGTGAACGTGCAGATGGGCCTTGGGCAGGGTTGCGATCGGACGGGCCTCCATGCACCGATCTTGCCGTATGCGCTGCTCGAGCCTGCGGCGACCTCCCCTCGAAGAGCGCCCGTGAGGATTCCCGAAAAAAACTTTGAGAAGCCGTGCAACCCGGTCTGGGACCCACGCGTATATGAGGGGCGCGAGAGTCAAACCGCGCTGAAAGGGATAGATGTGATCAACCTCAAGCTTGCTCTGCTGGCCACCGGTGCCGTTGGCGCCATCACCGCCGGCGGGGTCGCCTACGCCACCGTCTCGAGCAACTCCCCGGCGCCCTCGGTCAAGCCGGTCGCGGACGGCGCGAAGAACGCCGTCAGGCAGGCCACCGGCGGCGTCCCGACCGGGGTGCCGACCTGCGTGAGCGTCCCCACGGACAAGCTCCCCAAGGGCAAGCTGCCGAAGGGCGAGCTGCCCAAGGACAAGCTCCCGAAGGGCGAGCTGCCCAAGCCGGGGCTGCCGACGGACAAGCTCCCCACGGACAAGCTCCCCAAGGGCGAGCTGCCCAAGCCGGGGCTGCCGACGGACAAGCTCCCCAAGGACAAGCTCCCGAAGGCGGAGCTGCCGAAGACCGGCGCGACGCCGGACGTGCCGGTGAAGGTGCCCACCGACAAGAAGGTCCCGACCAACCTGCCGACCTGCCTCCCCTCCGCGGGCCAGCCCTCCGCTGCCTCCGTGCCCAGCACCGTCCCGACCGCGAAGCCGGGCCTGCCGAAGGCGAACGTGCCTGACGTGACGGCCCCGGACTGCTCCTCCGTCCCGCCGGTCATCAAGGTGGAGAACAACAAGGCCAAGGACGTCACGCTGCCCAACGGCATGCACCTCGCCGCCTCCCACAGCCACGCGATCACCCTCCAGAGCGGTAAGGTCTGCACGGTCGTGCAGAAGTTCACCGCCACGGGCGGTAACTTCCTGAACGTCGAGCGGCTGAACACCCCGCCGCAGACCACGGTCAAGGAGCTGGCCGCGGAGCTGAAGCTGCCGGAGGGCGGCGGCCTCGCCTCCGTCGCGGGCGCCCAGACGTGGGAGAGCCCGGCGGGCACCGGCGTGCTGTGGATCACCGACCAGGGCTACGCGGTCTACCTGACCGGCAGCCCCGCGCTCGCGACCCAGCTCCCGGCGATCGCCACGCAGCTGAACCAGCTTCACTGAGGCTCGGCGCGGGTGGCCCTGCGCGGTGGGCCACCCGCGACCGATCGACATAAATAGAGGGCGTACGACGGACGGAGTGCCTTGGCGCGTCGAGACGACGAGTCATTCGTCGAGTTCGTGGCGGAGCGCGGTACTGCGCTGCTTCGAACCGCCCAGCTGCTGTGCGGGGGGCGGACGGATGCGGAGGATCTGCTGCAGACGGCCCTGGAGAAGGCGTATCGGCACTGGGGTCGGATGAAGCCCGGCAGCAATCCGGAGCCGTACGTCCGCAAGATCTTGGTCAACCTGTCCGTCAGCCGGGCCCGACGCTGGCGAATTCTCCGCGAGGTCCAGATGGCGGCCCCGCCGGAGACGCCGACGGCCTCCGAGGCGGGCACCGTCGAACTGCGCGGCGTGCTCATGGAGGAGCTGAAGAAGCTCGGGCCACGTCAGCGGGCGGTGCTGGTCCTCCGCTACTGGGAGGACATGTCGGAGGCGGAGACGGCCGCCATGCTCGGCTGTTCGGTCGGCACCGTCAAGAGTCAGGCCGCGCGGGGCCTCGCCCGCCTCCGCGAACGAATGGGACAGTCCGCACAGGCGGCGGCGTCGAGGGGGTGAACCATGGATCTGGAGAACGAACTCCGGCAGGCCATGGCGGAGCATGTCACGGGGGTGTCGGCGTCCGGCACGCTGGCGCATGACGCACAGCGCCGCCATCAGCGGACGGTCCGGCGGCGAACGACCATCGCGGTCGCTGCGGCCGGGGTGGTGGCCGCGATCGCGGTCATCCCGACCTATCAGGCGATCCACCCGCAGACCGTCAGCAATACCGGTCCGGAGGGCGGGCACAAGAAGAACGGCGGCGGGATGAACGCCACCCAGGCCACCCCATCGCCGTCCGTGTCGCCGAACATCAGGTCGGCGGCGCCGTCCGCGAGCGCGTCCGCTCCGGGGCACTCGAGCGCACGGCCGTCACGGCATCCGAGCGGCGGGACGCACGTCGACGTTCCCGGGGCCGCCAAGGCACTGCTCGGCTACCTGCCCGTGGGCATCGACCCGACCGAGAGCTGCGATGGCACGAAGACCGGCGGGCGCAAGATCACGACCTGCCGTTGGACCGGCCCGGCCGGCTGGATCGAGGTGCGGCTCGTGCGCGACGCCACGCTGCGGAAACCGGGGGACATGGGGTTCGCCCCGCCCACCGCGGAACACGCCGAGGTGAACGGCCACGCCGCGCTGCGCGCCGCCGGTGCCTTCGGCCAGGTCATGTGGATCGAGCGCAGCGGTCTCGGTGTCTACGTCGGGGTCAGCCCCACGCTCGGCGCCCAGCTGATGCAGGTGGCCGACGGCGTCCGGGCCGACTGACCCGCGCGAGCGCGGCCTGCGCGCGGCCGAGAGTCGACTGCGCCCGCCCGGAGTCGACTCCCGGTCGCATCCGGTCCTGAGGGTCAGGTGGATCTCCGTCCGGTTACGCGGCGATCCGCCCGAGACCTTCAGCAGGCGCAGGCCGAACCGGAGACGCCCCGCGAGCACCGTGGCGCTCGCGGGGCGTCGTCATGTCCGTCACCCGGACCAGGAGCGACGTGGGAGACCGGTCGCCGGCCCGGACGTGATCACGCCACGGGCCGACGCGGGATCCGGCCGCCGTCGCCGTACGGGACGGGTCAGTGGGCCTCGGCCAGCAGCTTGGCGACCCGGCCGACGCCCTCGGCGAGGTCCTCGTCGCCCAGCGCGTAGGACAGGCGGAAGTAGCCCGGAGTGCCGAACGCCTCGCCGGGCACGAGCGCGACCTCGGCCTCCTCGAGGATCAGCGCGGCCAGCTCGACGGAGGTCTGCGGGCGCTTGCCGCGAAGCTCCTTGCCGAGCAGCTCCTTGACCGACGGGTAGGCGTAGAACGCGCCCTTCGGCTCGGGGCAGACGACGCCGGGTATGTCGTTGAGCAGCCGCACGATGGTCTGGCGGCGACGGTCGAACGCCTTGCGCATCTCCGCCACGGCCGTCAGGTCGCCGCTCACCGCGGCGAGGGCCGCGGCCTGTGAGACGTTCGCCACGTTCGACGTCGCGTGCGACTGGAGGTTGGTCGCGGCCTTGACGACGTCCTTCGGGCCGATCATCCAGCCCACGCGCCAGCCCGTCATCGCGTACGTCTTGGCGACCCCGTTGAGCACCAGGGTGCGGTCGGCCAGCTCCGGGACGACCACCGGAATCGAGGAGAACTCCGCGTCCCCGTAGACGAGGTGCTCGTAGATCTCGTCCGTGATCACCCACAGGCCGTGCTCGGCGGCCCAGCGGCCGATCTCGGCGACCTGCTCGCGCGTGTAGACGGCGCCGGTGGGGTTGGACGGGGAGACGAACAGCAGCACCTTCGTACGGTCGGTGCGGGCCCGCTCGAGCTGGTCGACGCTCACGAGGTAGCCGGTGGTCTCGTCGGCGACCACGTCGACCGGCACACCGCCCGCCAGCTTGATCGACTCCGGGTAGGTCGTCCAGTACGGCGTGGGTACGATGACCTCGTCGCCCGGGTCGAGCAGCGCGGCGAACGCCTCGTACACCGCCTGCTTGCCGCCGTTGGTGATGAGCACCTGCGACGCCTCGACCTCGTAGCCGGAGTCGCGCTTGGTCTTCTCCGCGACCGCCGCCTTCAGCTCGGGCAGCCCCCCGGCCGGCGTGTACTTGTGGAACCGGGGGTTACGGCACGCCTCGACGGCGGCCTCGACGATGTAGTCCGGAGTCGGGAAGTCGGGCTCGCCCGCGCCGAATCCGATCACCGGACGCCCCGCGGCCTTCAGCGCCTTGGCCTTGGCGTCGACGGCGAGCGTCGCGGACTCGGAGATCGCGGCGATCCGAGCGGAGATTCGAGTGCTCATGGTCCCTATCGTCGCAGACATCGTGGCAGCTCTCAGCCCCATATCGGGGTATGGAAACGCGGCGCGAAGGGCGCGATCGGCGTTTGGTTCGACGCGAGGGCGGTTTGAGACGTAGACTGCGTGACCTAGTGGCGTCCCGCATGGTTCTCGCGTGCCATCGGGTCCACTGTGAAGGGCAGTAGCTCAATTGGCCAGAGTCCCGGTCTCCAAAACCGGTGGTTGGGGGTTCGAGTCCCTCCTGCCCTGCGGAATACGGTTCGTGCACGGCGCACGTGCGCGGGCGTCCTGAACGCACGCCCACACCGGAAGTTCGCGACACAACCGACGAGGGGATGCGTCGACAGCAATGGCGACCGAGATGAGCGGCGAGACCGCGATCAAGGACAAGGGGAAGTCCGTCAAGAAGCGGACCTCGCCTCTCCTGTTCTACCGCCAGGTGGTCGCCGAGCTCCGCAAGGTGATCTGGCCTACGCGAAACGAGCTCGTAACGTACACGACCGTGTCGCTGATCTTCGTGATCATCGTCGTGGCGATCGTGTTCGGTCTCGACAACGCGTTCTCCTGGGTTGTGCTGAAGCTCTTCGGCTGATCGCGTGCCGGATTCCATCAGCAACCCACAGACGAGAGAAAGAGTGACCGTGTCCGAGTCCCCAGAGCTTCACGACGAGGCCATCGAGGAGGCCGAGTCGGTGGAAGCACCGGCTTCGGCCGAGGCTGAGGAAGTCGCCACGGAGTCCGACGAAACGTCCGCCCAAGCGTCCGAAGAGGCGTCCGACGAGGCGTCGGACCCGGTCGAAGAGTTCACGACCCAGCTGCGGCTCCTTCCGGGTGAGTGGTACGTCGTTCACTCGTACGCCGGCTACGAGAACCGCGTGAAGACCAACATCGAGCAGCGCACCCAGTCGCTCAACATGGAGGACTACATCTTCCAGGTCGAGGTGCCGCAGCACGAGGTCACCGAGGTCAAGGGCGGCAAGCGTCAGAAGGTCAACGAGAAGGTCCTGCCGGGCTACATCCTGGTCCGCATGGAGCTCACTGACGAGTCCTGGGCGGCCGTCCGCAACACGCCGGGCGTGACCGGCTTCGTCGGGCTGTCCAACACGCCGTCGCCGCTGCACCTCAAGGAGGTCGCGACGCTGCTCGCGCCCGAGCCCGAGGAGCAGGCCAAGACCAAGGAGACGGCGAAGGCTGCGGCCACCGTCGACTTCGAGGTCGGCGAGTCCGTCACCGTCATGGACGGCCCGTTCGCGACCCTTCCCGCGACCGTCAACGAGATCAACGCCGAGGCCCAGAAGCTCAAGGTGCTGGTGTCGATCTTCGGTCGGGAGACCCCGGTCGAGCTGTCCTTCAACCAGGTCTCCAAGATCTGACCTATCAGGTCCGCGAGACCTGGCGCCGGAGCACTTCGCGTCGGCGCGTAGCCTCAAGACGTCCCCGCGTGCCCGCGGGGGAAGCGGTCCCAACGCGGCGGTCGACGTTCCAGCCGCCGCGTCGCCCGTGTCAACGGGAGTAGGGGCCGACGAACCAACCGGAACGAAAGGGTGAGGCATGCCTCCCAAGAGAAAGAAGATCTCCGCAGTCGTCAAGGTCCAGCTGCAGGCCGGCCAGGCCACGCCCGCGCCGCCGGTGGGTACCGCCCTCGGCCCGCACGGCGTCAACATCATGGACTTCTGCAAGCAGTACAACGCGGCCACGGAGTCCCAGCGCGGCAACGTCATCCCCGTAGAGATCACCATCTACGAGGACCGCTCGTTCACGTTCGTCACCAAGACCCCGCCGGCCGCGCAGCTGATCAAGAAGGCCGCCGGCGTCGACAAGGGCAGCGGCGAGCCGCACAAGAGCAAGGTCGGCTCGATCACCCGCGACCAGCTCCGGGAGATCGCCGCGACCAAGATGCCGGACCTCAACGCCAACTCGCCCGAGCAGGCCGAGAAGATCATCGCCGGCACCGCCCGCTCCATGGGCATCACCGTCGCCGACTGACCCAGCGCGGCAGTGAGCACGCCATAGGTAACCCCGGTGGGAGGGCCGCGCGCAGGCCCGCACCACCACCTCCAGATCAGGAGACATCAATGAAGCGCAGCAAGGCGTACCGCAACGCCGACGCCAAGATCGACAAGTCGGCGCTGTACAGCCCGGCCGAGGCCGTGAAGCTGGCCAAGGAGACCTCGCCGACCAAGTTCGACGCCACCGTCGAGGTCGCGTTCCGGCTCGGGGTGGACCCGCGCAAGGCCGACCAGATGGTCCGCGGCACCGTCAACCTGCCGCACGGCACCGGTAAGACCGCCCGCGTGCTGGTCATCACCGGCGGCGCCAAGGCCGACGAGGCCCGCGAGGCCGGCGCCGACCACGTTGGCACCGACGACATGATCGAGCGGATTCAGGGCGGCTGGCTCGACTTCGACGCCGTCGTGGCGACCCCGGACATGATGGGCAAGGTCGGCCGGCTCGGCCGTGTGCTCGGCCCTCGTGGCCTCATGCCGAACCCCAAGACCGGCACCGTCACCGCCGACGTGGCCAAGGCCGTGTCCGAGATCAAGGGCGGCAAGATCGAGTTCCGCGTGGACCGCCACGGGAACCTGCACTTCATCGCCGGCAAGACGTCCTTCACCGAGAAGCAGCTCGTGGAGAACTACGCCGCCGCGCTGGAGGAGATCCTGCGGCTCAAGCCGTCGGCGGCCAAGGGGCGCTACATCAAGAAGGCGACCCTGAGCACGACGATGGGCCCGGGCATCCCGGTCGACCCCAACGTCACCCGCAACCTCACCGCGGAGCTGGAAGAGTCCGCGGCCGGCTGACGCGTCACCCACCACGAAGGGGCGCTCCCGTTTACGGGGGCGCCCCTTCGCGTTGCTCATCCCGAGGTACGACTCACGTCGCATACGGGGAAGCCGGATCTGGTCCCATCGGGGGATGTTTAGGAGATCTTGAGCGGCAACACTCGATAGTGCCAGAACCAGGCGTTCGCGCTCTTGTCGAGCCGGGGGCCGTACGCGATACGCAGGAGGGTTCACAATGGTTCGTCGATATGCCGTTGGTACGGCCGCTAGTGCCGCCCTGGTGGCCGCCCTCGCCGGGTGTGGGAGCGCCAACGGGGGAGGCGGCACCGGCGCCGTGAACGTATCGGCCGCTCAGGCGATCAGCCTCGCGGCCCAGAAGACCAGCACCGTCAAGTCGTACAAGGTGGACATCACCGAGAGCGGCACCGGGAAGGCGTCTTCCAAGGCGCACGGTGTCGTCCAGGTCCGGCTCCGTCCCGACCTCGCCGCCGTCGGCACGCTCGACCAGGCCGGTTTCGGCGGCCACTCGGTGGAGTCCGGTCTGCGCGCGATCCTGCTCGGCGACAACCTGTACGGGAAGGTCCCCTCGCAGCTGTCGCAGTTCACCGGCGGCAAGCCGTGGGTGAAGTTCTCGGTCTCCAAGGCCGCGCAGCAGGCCGGACTGGACCTGAACGGGATCCTCAAGCAGGCCGACCCGGCGCAGCAGACGAAGATCTTCACCAGCTCGAAGGACGTGCGCAAGGCCGGCACCCAGACGATCGACGGCGTGAAGACCACCCACTACACCGGGACGATTACCGCGAAGGACGCCGCGGCGCAGCTCAACGGCAAGGCCAAGCAGTCGTTCCAGGACCTCTACCAGAAGAGCGGCGGGAAGAGCGTCGCGTTCGACCTGTGGGTCGGCGCGGACAACCTGCCGCGCAAGCTGACGGCGAAGAGCTCCGCGTCGGACGGCGCGGCCACCGCCACGATGGTCTACAGCGACTACAACAAGTCCGTCAGCGTGTCCGCGCCGCCGGCGAGCCAGGTGGCGGACGGCAACCAGCTCATGCAGAACCACCACGGCAGCGGACCAGGCCTCCCGGGCTGACCAAGGTGACACCGGCCTCCTGAGCCGGCAGGGCGGCACCGGCCTCCTGAGCCGGCCGGGTGGCATCGGTCTCCCGGGCCGACCGAGGTCCGGCGATCCCGGCCGACCACGCTCGTGACGCGCCCCGCGGCTCTCCGCCGCGGGGCGCACCGCTTTTGACCTGCGGTGAACGTCCGGGTTGAACCGATGTGATCACTGAAGCGTCGTAACTCTTTGTCCGCCGCAGCAGGCTGCCGCGCAGCGTGCGCACACCGATCTCGAAGGAAAACGCGATGATCCGCCGAACCGCCGTCCTCGCCGTCACCGGGTCAACCCTGGCCCTGTCCCTCGCCGCATGCGGCGGAGGGGGAGGCGGTGGCAGCAAGGCACAGGGAAGCGAGCCGAAGTCCGCCAACGCGGCGCTCGCGGCCGAGCAGGCCGTGAACAAGGTGTCGCAGAAGGCCAGCGAGATCAAGACGTTCCAGGCCGCGGTCACCTCCCACACCACGATGTCCGGGCAGCAGACGGAGATGACCGGACAGATCTCCTACCGGCTCAAGCCCAGCCTGGCGATGAAGATGAGCATCCCCAGCATGTCGGTGAACGGCCGGGAGACCGGCGGCTTCCAGGAGGTCCTCCTGGGCGACAACCTGTACATGAAGATGGCGGCGCTCTCGAACCGGAACGGCGGCAAGCCGTGGGTCAAGATGTCGCTCAGCAAGCTGGGCGCCCGGAGCGGCCTCGACATCAAGTCGCTGATGAACCAGTCGCAGCAGGCCGACCCCTCGGCCAACGTACGGATGCTGACCGCCTCCAAGGACGTGCGCAAGGTCGGCTCCGAGACCGTCGACGGCACGCCGACCACCCACTACCAGGGCACCTACTCCGTGCAGCAGGCGCTGGCCAAGCTCGGCAGCGACCAGCGCGAGAAGATGCAGCAGCTCGTCGCCAAGACCGGGCTGGACAAGCTGGACTTCGACCTGTGGGTCGACGACCAGCAGCTCCCGCGCAAGATGGCGGTCAAGAGCCCGGCGGGCAGCCAGGTGCAGACGAACACCACGACGACGTACAGCGGCTTCAACAAGCCCGTCTCCATCGAGGCCCCGCCCGCGAGCCAGACCGGCTCCGCCGGCTGACGCTCGTGCGTCCGGCGGGCCTGCGCCGTCGATGACCCTGGATCCCTGGCGGTTGCCGCGAGAAGGCGGCGGCCGCCGGGGATCTGCTGGATTCAGCCTCCTTTCGGCCGCAGGCGAGGCATCATTGCGGAGCTCGCCGCACGCCCGCGCTGTCGATCAGTGCGGGATGAGGGCCGGGTCCACCGCGTCCGTACGCGATTTGGCGTGTGCCGGTGCATCGCGTACTCTGTTCAACGCCGAAGACCGCCGGTCGTCACCCACGGGGTGACTGAAGGTCCCGCACAGCGGGGCGGCCCGCGTAGGTGAGTTCGAGAGCTGAGACGTGACCTGGTGCTGGTCATGTTCACGCCCCGTGCGCCTGCGCCGGGGCGTTCTGTATTTTCTGGGCCTTCGACCGGTGGCACATCTGGAAGGAGGCCCATGGCGAGGGCGGACAAGGTGGCGGCGGTCGCCGAGCTCAAGAATGAGTTCGAGAGCTCGAGCGGTGCCGTGCTGACCGAGTACCGCGGGCTCACCGTCGCGCAGATCAGCGAGCTGCGCCGATCGCTTGGTGAGAATGCACGTTTCGCCGTGGTGAAGAACACGCTGACCAAGATCGCCGCGCGCGAGGCCGGGGTCACCGAGGAGCTCGAGCAGCTGCTCCAGGGCCCGTCGGCGATCGCGTTCGTCAAGGGCGATGTGGTCGAGGCCGCCAAGGGCCTGCGTGACTTCGCCAAGGCCAACCCGAACTTGGTGATCAAGGGCGGCGTCGTCGACGGCAAGCCGATGACGTCCGAGGACATCACCACGCTCGCCTCCCTCGAGTCCCGCGAGGTTCTCCTCGCGAAGCTCGCGGGTGCGATGAAGGCGTCGATGGGCAACGCCGCCGCTCTCTTCAACGCCCTGCCGGTCAAGGCCGCTCAGCTGGCCGAGGCCCTGCGGGTCAAGCGCGAAGAGGAAGGCGGGGCCGCTGTGGCTCCCGCCGAGGCGTCGGCAGAGACGTCGGACGAGGGTTGATCCCGCGGTCGTAACAGACCTGAAGTACCCCACCCGCACGAGCGACGCGGGTTTTCAACAGGAGGAAGCAACACCATGGCGAAGCTCAGCACGGACGAGCTGCTCGACGCTTTCAAGGAGATGACCCTTCTCGAGCTCTCCGAGTTCGTGAAGCAGTTCGAGGACACCTTCGAGGTCACGGCCGCCGCCCCCGTCGCGGTCGCCGCCGCCGGTCCCGCCGCTGCGGGTGGCGGCGCCGAGGCCGCCCCGGAGCAGGACGAGTTCGACGTCGTCCTCGAGGCTGCCGGCGACAAGAAGATCCAGGTCATCAAGGAGGTCCGCGCCCTCACGAGCCTGGGCCTGAAGGAAGCCAAGGACCTGGTCGACGGCGCGCCGAAGCCGCTGCTGGAGAAGGTCAACAAGGAGACGGCCGACAAGGCCAAGGAGGCCCTGGAGAAGGCCGGCGCGACGGTCACCGTCAAGTAAGGCGTCTTCTCCCGCGCTTTCTCAGCGCTCTTCGAGGGCGGTCACCCATCCGGGTGGCCGCCCTTCGCCGTCTTCGCCTACCAGGTGAGGAAGCCGGGGAAGGCGGCGGCGTCCGGGAGCGGTGTTCCCTCGGGCAGATCGCGGATGAAGACGACCGCCTCCTCGTCCTGGTGGTAGGAGAAGGGCTCGAGGGTCTGGCCGACGACGAGGACGTTGCCGCTCCGGCGCCAGGCGGCGTAGCGCCAGGAGTACGGGCCGGTGGACAGGGTGGTGCCCTCGGTCCGTACGTCGGCCTCCGGTGGGCCGAGCACCTCGGCGAACCGGTCGACGGCGCCGCCGACGCAGGCGTCGAAGTCCGCGCGGTCGGCGTCCTTCCGGCTGGACCAGCCCGGCTCCCTACCCCAGCCGTCCTCCGGCCACAGCTCCCCGCCCACGTCGTAGAAGTGGGCGAACGGCATGTAGAGGCAGTAGTCGCCGTGCACGAAATGGCCGAGGTCGGTGACGAAACGACACTCGTCCATCGGCACCTCGCCTTCGTCGCGCCAGCCGAGGCCGAGCATCGCGCGGTCGGCGACCTCCGGGTCATCCCAGGGCAGGTCCATGAGGCCGACGATCCGCCGGGCGAATTCCGGGGTGATGGGGCAGGAGGCGACGTAGGAGCGGATGTCGTCGTCGGTATGGGGCGGTGATTCGCTCATCACGCGGATTATCCCGAAGGCCGAGGAGTCCATGACTCTCTGGGCTTACCTATCAAGCGCTTGGTTGATAGAATTCGGTCCATGCGAGTGATCATTTATCGACGTTCCGTACGCGTGTCCGGGCGCCGGGTTACCGGACGACCCCTTCACAGGGAAACTGTTGGACCGCTAGTCTCATAAGCCGGACTCGAGTAACGATCTGCTTACGAGGCGGCCCGCGCGCCGATGACTACGGTTTTACCTCTTCCAATCGAGCGAGGGATGACTACGGTAGGTGGACGCGGCACGCACGATGGCCCCCCGGCCACTGTTCAGTGGCTCTGTGTGATCCGGCGACGTAACCCATCGGTAACTCGCTCGTTGTACCGGACACCCCCGGGCTGGCTGGACGAAAGGTGACGAGTGGGCGTCGAAATCAGAGTCGAAGGGCTGACCAAGTCCTTCGGGCGTCAGGTCATCTGGGAGGACGTCACGCTGACGCTGCCCGCCGGCGAGATCTCCGTCCTCCTCGGACCCTCCGGCACCGGCAAGTCGGTGTTCCTCAAGACGATGGTCGGTCTGCTCAAGCCGGACCGCGGTCACTGCTGGATCGACGGCAAGGACATGCCGAACCTCCGCGAGCACGACATGTACGAGGTGCGGAAGCTCTTCGGCGTCCTGTTCCAGGACGGCGCGCTGTTCGGTTCGATGAACCTCTACGACAACATCGCCTTCCCGCTGCGCGAGCACACCCGGAAGTCCGAGTCCGAGGTCCGGCGCATCGTCATGGAGAAGATGGAGATGGTCGGCCTCGCCGGGGCCCAGCAGAAGTTCCCCGGCGAGATCTCCGGCGGCATGCGGAAGCGCGCCGGGCTGGCCCGCGCGCTCGTGCTCGACCCGGAGATCATCCTCTGCGATGAGCCCGACTCCGGTCTGGACCCCGTCCGTACGGTGCTGCTCAACCAGCTGATCGTCGACCTCAACGCCGAGATCGGGGCGACGATCCTCATCGTCACCCACGACATCAACACCGCCCGTACGGTGCCGGACAACATCGGCATGCTGTTCCTCCGCCAGCTGGTGATGTTCGGGCCGCGGGAGATGCTGCTGTCCAGCGAGGAGCCGGTGGTCCGGCAGTTCCTCAACGCGCGCAAGGTCGGCCCCATCGGCATGTCGGAGGAGAAGGACCTCTCCGAGCTGGAGGCCGAGTCTCGCCTCGGGCGCGACCCGGGACCCCTGCCGCCGATTCCGCCGCAGCTGATGACCAGCGACGGCCGCCTCCGCCGGACCCAGCGCGCGCCCGGCGAGTGGCTGCGCGCGCACGGTGTCACCCCGCCGCAGGGGTCGTTCATCGACGAGATGGGCCGTGACTGGCTCCAGGAGTGGCCGCGCTACGTCGCGGCGATGTCGGCGGGTGCCGGGCAGCACCACGAAGGGGCCGTCTGATGGCCCGCGCCGGCAAGGTCGCCGGCGGTGTGGCCAACGTCACGCTGCGCGAGCCCGGCCGGTTCTTCGCGCTGTCGCTCGACACCTTCCGGGCGATGTTCAAGTGGCCGTTCCAGTGGCAGGAGTTCCTGCAGCAGGCGTGGTTCATCGTCAGCGTCACGGTCGCGCCGACGATCATGGTGGCCATTCCGTTCGGCGCGGTGCTGTCGCTGCAGGTCGGCAACCTGATCCGGCAGCTCGGCGCGCAGTCCCAGACCGGCTCGACGGCGGTGCTGGCGATCGTCCGGGAGGCCAGCCCGATCGTCACCGCGCTGCTCATCGCGGCGGCCGCCGGCTCGGCGATCTGCGCCGACCTGGGCGCGCGGAAGATCCGCGAGGAGATCGACGCGATGGAGGTGCTCGGCATCAACCCGCTGCACCGCCTCGTGGTGCCCCGGGTGCTGGCCTGCGCGTTCGTCGGGCTGTTCCTCAACGGGATCGTGTCGGTCACCGGCATCGCCGGCGGCTACGTCTTCAACGTCATGCTCCAGGGAGGAACGCCCGGCGCGTACATCTCCTCCTTCAGCGGCCTCGCCCAGCTGTCCGACCTCTACCAGGCCGAGGTGAAGGCGGTCGTGTTCGGCGTCACCGCCGCGCTCGTCGCCTCGTACAAGGGCCTGACCGCCTCCGGCGGCCCGAAGGGCGTCGGTGACGCGGTGAACCAGACCGTCGTCATCGCCGCGATGGCGCTGTTCGTGGAGAACTTCGTGATGAGCGCGCTGTACTTCCAGCTCGTTCCGCAGAAGGGCATGTGATGGCGGCCGGCACGTGGGGCGGGTTCCGGTCCGCCAAGCGCCTCATCGACGCGCCGATGGAGCGCCTCGAGGGCTTCGGCCACCAGATGGCGTTCTACGTCCGGGCGTTCGCATGGGTGTGGCGGGTCATCCTCCGCTACAAGAAGGAGGTCATTCGCCTGCTGGCGGAGGTCAGCCTCGGCACCGGCGGCCTCGCCGTCATGGGCGGCAGCGTGGCGATCGTCGGCTTCATGACCTTCTTCACCGGCACCGAGGTCGGCCTGCAGGGCTACAACGCCCTGAACCAGATCGGCAGCGCGGCCTTCAGCGGTTTCGTCTCCGCGTACTTCAACACGCGCGAGCTGGCGCCCACCGTGTCGGCGCTCGCGCTGTCGGCCACGGTCGGCTGCGGCTTCACCGCGCAGCTCGGCGCCATGCGGATCAGCGACGAGATCGACGCCCTGGAGGTCATGGGTGTGCCGTCGCTGCCGTTCCTGGTGACGACGCGTCTGGTCGCCGGGATGCTCGCGGTCATCCCGCTGTACGTCATCGGCCTGCTCGCGTCGTTCGTCGCGACCAGGCTGATCGTGACCCTGTCGTTCGGCCAGTCCAGCGGCACGTACGACCACTACTTCTACCTGTTCCTCCCACCCCACGACGTGCTGTGGTCGTTCGGGAAGGTCCTGATCTTCGCGATCCTCGTCATGCTCATCCACTGTTACTACGGCTTCAACGCCAGCGGTGGGCCGGCCGGTGTGGGCCTGGCGGTCGGTCGCGCCGTCCGTACGAGCCTCGTCGTGGTCAACATCGTGGATCTGCTCTTGGGGATGGCGATCTGGGGCGCGACCACCACGGTGCGGATCGCCGGCTGAGACGAGAGGTGTGAGTGCGCGATGTCGATTACTGAGCCGGGGGAGGACACGTGAGTTACACCCCGCCCTTCGGCTCGTGGTCCGAGCGGCTGCGCTACCGCCTGTACGGGCTGGCGTTCGTGCTCGTCGTCGTCCTGCTCGTCATGCTGATGATCGCGCAGTACAACAAGGCGTTCACGCCCGTCTACCACGTCACCGTGGACAGCGACCGGGCCGGGCTCCAGCTCGTCCCGCACTCCGACGTGAAGGTGCGCGGCCTGATCGTCGGTGAGGTCCGCAAGATCCGGCAGACGCCGAAGGGCGCGGCGATCGATCTGGCGATCGACCCGTCCAAGGCGCCGCTGATCCCGGCGGACTCCTCGGCGCGGATGCTGCCCAAGACGGTGTTCGGCGAGAAGTTCGTCGATATCGTCCCGCCCGCGGGCGCCATCGGCGGCCGTCACCTGGCGAACGGCGACGTCATCCCGCAGGATCGCTCCACCACCGCCGTGGAGGTCAACCAGGTCCTCGACGACGTCATGCCGATCCTCAACGAGGTCGAGCCGGCCAAGCTCAACGCCACCCTGAACGCCCTGGCCACCGCCCTGCAGGGCCGGGGCGACCAGATCGGGCAGATGCTCGTCGGCGCCGACGACTACCTCAAGCGGCTCAACCCGCACCTGCCGACCGTGATGCACGACCTGAGGCAGCTCGCGATCGTCAGCGACAACCTCAACGGCGCCGCGCCCGACCTGATCTCGATCATGCAGAACCTCCAGACGACGAACCGGACGATCGTCGACAAGGAGCCCCAGCTCGTGGCCGCCCTCGACAAGGGGATCGACCTCACCGGCCAGGCCACCGAGTTCACCGCGAACAACGAGCCCCGCCTCGTCGGCGCGATGATCGCCAACCGGCAGTCGCTCGCGCTGCTCGCCAAGTACTCCCCGGGCGTCCCGTGCGTCCTGCAGGGCATGGCCAAGCTCACCCCCCGGCTGGTCGACGCGATGGGCGGCAAGCAGCCGGGCGTGCACGTCACGCTCGAGCTGGTCAAGCCGCGGCCCGGGTACAAGCCCGGCCTCGACCGGCCCGCGTTCAACGACTACCGGAACCCTCGCTGCTACGGTCTGCCGAACCCGAAGGTGCCGTTCCCGCAGTATCAGCTGCTCGACGGCACCGAGGACGACCAGTGGTGGGCCGGCGGTGCGGGCCGGTCCCTGTCCAGCGTGCTGGTCAAGCCGGGCAGCTCCGCCGACGATGACAGCCTGCTCAAGGGCCTGCTCGGGCCCGCCATGGGCACGCGCGCCGACCAGGTCTCCGACCTCGCCTCGCTGCTCTACAAACCGGCCGCCAACGGAATGGTGGTGACCGTCAAGTGAAGACGACCTCGGCGGCCGTCAAGCTGCTGATCTTCATGGTCATCGCGACGCTGTCCACGGCGGTGCTCGCCGTCGCCATCTCCAACATGCAGTTCGTCGCGAGCCGGAAGTACAACCTGATCTTCACGGACGCGGCGGGCCTCAACTCCGGCGACGAGGTGCGGATCGCCGGCGTGCGCGTCGGCCAGGTCGACGGCATCAAGCTGTACCAAGGGCACCTGGCCAGGGTCACGGTCTCGGTGATCAAGGACCAGACCCTGCCCCGCAGCACGCAGGCGCAGCTGCGGTACCGCAACCTGATGGGGCAGCGCTACGTCTCTCTCACCGAGGGCTCCGGGCAGGGCGGCGACCTGCCGGCGGGCGGCACGATTCCCAAGGAGCAGACCCAGCCGGCGTTGGACCTGACCGCGCTGTTCAACGGCTTCCGGCCGCTGCTGCGGGCGATCAAGCCGCAGGACGTCAACCAGCTGACCTACCAGCTCATCCAGGTGCTGCAGGGCGAGGGCGGCACGGTCAACGGGCTGCTCGCGCACGTCGCCTCCCTGACCGAGACCCTCGGCAACCGCGACGAGGTCATCGGCCGGGTGATCGACAACCTCGACAAGGTGATCTCCACCATCGACTCGCGCGACCAGGAGGTCTCCGCCCTCATCACCAACCTCAAGAGCCTGGTGTCCGGGCTGGCCGGCGACCGTCACGCGATCGGCGAGTCGCTGGTCAGCATCAACCAGCTGGTCTACACGACCAACGGCCTGCTCACCGACGTCCGGCCGTCGGTCAAGGCCGACATCGCCTCGCTCGGCCACCTGTCGAAGGTGCTGGCGGCCAACGGCAACCAGCTGGACAAGGCGTTCCAGACGATGCCGACCAACTTCATGCTGCTGGACCGGGCGGCGTCGTACGGCTCTTGGTTCAACTTCTACCTGTGCAGCCTCGACGCACGCATCGGGCTGCCCGGCAAGGTCTCCTTCAACACTCCGCAGATCCTGAACGAGAACGCCCGATGCAAGGGGTGATCAGGTGAACGAGGCAGCGACGAGGGGAGCGCGGCGGTGAGAGTCTCCTTCCGCGACCGGGATCCCCTGGTGATGGGCGTCATCGGCATGTCGTCGGTCGCCGTGCTCGTGTTCGCCGCGTTCAACCTGACGATCTTCGAGGGCGGCACCGTCTACCACGCGGCGTTCACCGAGGCCAGCGGGCTCAAGCCGAACGAAGAGGTGCGCGTCGCCGGCGTCAAGGTCGGCAAGGTCAAGAGCGTCGGGCTGGAGGGCGACCACGTGAAGGTCGCCTTCACCGCGAACAACGTCCGCTTCGGCACCCAGTCGCAGATCCGGATCAAGATCTCGACGCTGCTGGGCGCGCACTACCTGGAGGTCGTGCCGAAGGGCGACCGGCACCAGTCCACGCACGCGGAGATCCCAACGTCGCGCACCGCTCCGTCGTACGAGGTCGTACCGGCCCTGCAGGACCTCTCCGGTCAGCTGCAGAAGATCGACGTGCCGCAGCTCGGGAAGGCGCTCGACACGCTGGACCAGACGCTGAAGTACTCCCCGGACAACGTGCGCCGCACCCTCAGCGGGCTGCGGAAGATCTCCCAGGCGATCTCCTCGCGCGACGACGAGCTGGGCAGCCTCCTCGGCCACACGCGCAGCCTGACCGGACTGCTCGCCGACCGCAGCGGCGACCTCGCCCAGCTCGTGTCCGGCGGCGGGCTGCTGCTGCAGGAGCTCAACGACCGGCGCCAGGTGATCACCTCGCTGCTGTCCGGCACGGTCAGCCTTTCCAACCAGATCACCGGGGCGATCGAGGAGAACCGCGCGACGCTGAACCCCGCGATGGTCCAGCTCCACCGCGTCGTGAACATCCTGCAACGCAATCAGGGCAACATCGACAAGTCGCTCAAGACCCTGGGTCCCTTCGTCACCGTCTCGGCGGACGCCACCGCCCAGGGCCGGTGGTTCGACGGCTACCTGCAGAACCTCATCCCGCTCCCGGTCAGCATCGGCCCGGCTCAGCCCCCGATCAATGACCAGAAGAGCGGGACCGGGAAGCGCGCCCCCAGCGGCACGAGCACGGCGGGCGCGGGCCGTGAGTGAGATGAGAGGTACGAACGAGGTGTCTCGATCGGAGCGGCCGACGCGACGCGGGAGAGCGACGCGGATCCTCGCCGCGGCGCTCACGCTGACCACGGCGGTCTCGGGCTGTTCGTTCCGCGGGGTGTCATCGGTGCCGCTGCCCGGCGGCATCGACACCGGGTCCGACGCGTACGACGTGAAGATGGTCTTTTCGAACGTCCTGGACCTGGTGCCGCAGTCGCAGTGCCGGGTCGACGACGTCCCGGTCGGCAAGGTCACCAAGATCCGCCTGGTGAACTGGAACGCCGAGGTCACCTGTCGGCTCCGCCGCTCGGTCGACCTGCCCGGCAACGCCGTCGCCACGATCTCCCAGACCAGCCTCCTCGGCGAGAAGTTCGTGGCGCTGTCCGCGCCGCAGGGGCAGACGGCGCAGGGCAAGCTGGCCCAGGGCGCGGTGATCCCGCTCGAGCGCACGACCCGCAACACCGAGGTCGAGGAGGTGCTGTCGGCGATGTCCATGCTCATCACCGGCGGCGGCCTCGAGCAGGTCTCCACGATCAACCATGAGCTCAACGCCGCGATGCAGGGCCGCACCACGCAGATGCGCGACCTGCTCGACCGCGTGAACACTTTCGTTGGCACGCTCGACCGGCAGAAGGCCCAGATCGTCACCACGATCGACAAGGTCGACCGGCTGGCCGCCACGCTCGCCCGGCACAACCAGACGATCGCCGACACGATCGACAGCACCGGCCCGGCGGTGAAGATCCTCGCCGAGCAGCGGCAGGACCTCACCAAGCTCCTCGTGAACATGGACAAGCTGGGCACCGTGGCCACCCGGGTGATCAACCGCTCGCACGACGACACGGTCGCCAACCTCAAGTCGCTGCAGACGGTGCTGCAGAACACCGACAAGGCCAGCAGCGTCATCCCGAAGGTCCTCGGCGGCCTTTTCACCTTCCCCTTCCCACAGACGGTCTCCCAGGCGCTCAAGGGCGACTACGGCAACCTGTTCGCCACCCTGGATCTCAACGTGGGCAACATCGCGCACAACTTCCTCGCCGGCACGGCGCTCGACGGCGCGGCCAAGACGGCCGAGAAGCTGCAGGCGTCCCTGCCGGCGCCCCGCACCGCCGTCCCCGACAATCCGCTCGGCGTCCTCCCGCAGGGCGGCACGGGCGGGTCCGACCAGGGCGGGACCGGCGGCTCGCAGCAGGGCGGCGGCGGCATCCTGCCGCCTCTGGGCATGCGCGGCGGCGCGCCGGGCGACGACCTGGGCGCCGTGCTGAGCGGAGGCACCGCATGATCATCAAGCGTGGCGTCAAGATCCAGCTGACGATCTTCGCGATCATCACGGCGCTGACCATGGCCTACACCCTCGTGAACATCATCGGGCTCGGCCAGTCCGTCCTCGACCTGCGCTACCGCGTCTACCTCGACATGGCCGACTCCGGCGGCATCTTCACCAACGCCGAGGTCACCTACCGCGGGGTCACGGTCGGCCGGGTGGGGCCGCTCCACCTGACGAAGGACGGCGTCCGGGTCGAACTGCGCATCAACCGCGACCGCAAGGTCCCGGACAACGACGTGCAGGCGTACGTCCTCAACCGGTCCGGCGTCGGCGAGCAGTACGTCGACCTGCGCCCCGCCGGCAACGGCCCGTCGCTGAAGAGCGGCGACGTCATCCCGCGAAGCCACACGCACCTGCCCGTCCAGACGTACGAGCTGCTGCACAACATCGACGCGCTCGTGCGTACCGTGAACCCCAAGGACCTCGGGACGGTCATCGACGAGCTCGACAAGGGCCTGTCGGGCGAGGGCCCGGACCTGCAGTCGCTGATCGACTCCAACAGGAAGATCCTGGCCGCGCTGAACGACACCTACCCCGAGACGATCGCGCTGCTCAACAACGGCCGTACGGTCCTGGACACGCAGGTCGACGAGGGGTCGGTCTTCCGGGAGTTCTCCGCCAACCTCGCCTCGCTGACGGCCGAGCTCAAGCGCGACGACCCCGACGTCCGCAAGTTCCTGAACGTCACGCCGGGCGCGCTCGACCAGGGCCAGGACCTGCTCGACCGCCTCGAGCCGACCCTGCCCACCCTGCTCGCCAACGGCTCGGTGGTCGGGTCGGTGCTGACCTCGCGCACGACGCAGCTGCGGACGCTGCTCACCACCTACCCGCTCATCGTCGGCGGCGCCTTCAGCGTCACCCCCGGCGACGGCACGGTGCACTTCGGCCTGGAGCTCAACTTCAACCAGCCGCCCGTGTGCACCGACGGGTACAAGCAGACGAAGGTGCGTTACCCGCAGGACACCCGGCCGGCGACCATCAACCCGAAGGCCTCCTGCAAGGCGCCCAAGGACGCCACGACGGCCGTCCGCGGCTCCCGCAACGCGCCCCCGGCCGGTCCGTACCCGAAGCTGCCCGAGGGCGCGACGGACGGCGCCGGCTTCCCGTACGAGACCTCGGACGGGTCGAGCGGCGGCCGTTCGGACGCGGCGAAGCAGACGTCGGCGACCGGCGGGTCGTCGTCGACGGGCGGCGCGTCGGCGGGCAGTTCCGGTTCCGGACAGGAGGCATCCTCCGGTCTGCAGACGCTGTTCGTCAGCGGCTACGATCCCCGGACCCGCGTTTACGTGGGGCCCGACGGTAAGCGCTATCGCCTGGGCAAGGTGAGTCAACTGACGGGAGACGCTTCATGGCAGACGCTTCTGCTGAGCCCGATCGTCGGCTGAGCGCCCGCCGCCTGGGGGTGGCGTTCGCGCTGCTGGGGGTGGCCCTCGTGGCCCTCGTTGTGTGGGCGTCGGTCTGGCTCGTGCCCAAGACGTACGCCGCCGACACCCGCAAGACCGACATCGAGGCGGTGCAGACCGTCGCCCGCCGGGTGGTCACCAACTTCTACTCGATCAGCTACCAGAGCTTCGACGAGGACGCTCAGCGCGTGTACGCCGACATGTCCGACAAATTCAAGGCGCAGGCCGTCCAGCAACTCGGCACCAACTGGAAGCAGACGGTCGTGACCAACAAGCTGGTCTCCAGCGCGGCGGTCTCCGCCTGCGGGGTGATCAACATCGACACCAAGTCGGCCGAGGTCATGGTCACCGTACGGCGGACCGCGCAGTCCGCCCAGGTCACGACGCCGTCCGCGACGTGGCAGAGCGCGCAGGTCCAGCTCACCAAGGTCGGCGGTCACTGGCGGGTCTCCGGGATGGGAGGGCTGCAATGACCGCGGTCACCAGGCGCAAGGACAAGAAGGCCGAGGAGACCTCTGCCGAGAAGACGGCGGCGGAGGGCGCGGCGCCGCGGTCGTCGGCCACCACGCCGCTGGTCGTCCTGGCCTGCGCGGTCCTCGTCGCCGCCATCGGCTGCCTGGCCCTGTGGCACCAGTGGAGCGAGGACGACGCGGTCGAGAGCGCCCGCGAGGACGGCCTGGCCGCCGCACAGTCCGCGGCCAAGGACCTACTGTCGTACAACTACCGGACGCTGGACTACGACCTCGGCAAGGCGCGCTCCGAGATGACGCCGGCGATGGCGAAGTCCTACGACGCGTATTGGAAGATCTTCCGGCCGTCGGTGGAGAAGAGCCAGACCCAGGCGCTGACCCAGATCCAGGTCGCGGCGGTGACGCAGGCGACGCCCCACCGCGTCGAGGTGCTCTTCTTCGTCAAGATGATCTCGGTGAACGCCGCGCACAAGGAGCCTCAGGTCGACACGTCCTGGCCGCGGCTGCAGATGAAGAAGATCGGCAAGAAGTGGTTGATCGACGGCCCGCGGATGACCACCCCGCCGCCGTCGTCGTCGGGCCCGACCCCGGCGCCGAGTCCTTCCGCATCGAAAAAGTGACATTGATCCACATCCGAGCCGTCGCGCGGTCCCGCGCGGGGGCGGCCGGTGGCGTGCGCGAGGACGGACAGGTGCCCGCTTCCCTGTAAACTATGGGCTTCCTCACCCTCGCCCAGGGGGCGGAATGTCCATGTCTAGTCTTGACGTGGGGCCGCTGACGAGCGATGCTGCGGAGCAACTGTGATGCATACCGTGGCACTGCGCTCGACAGCGGTGTAGCGTTCGGCTACACTGCCCCTTTGCGCTGCCCTCTGACTATCCACACATCGACACCCCCGTTTCGGCGGGGTCCATCGGCGTGGATCGTCTGGCGTGCGCGCGTCGTCAGTCCGCCGCGAGCCCTCGGAAGGACCACTCTTGGCAGCCTCGCGCAACGCCTCGACAACCGCAACCGGTCCGAACCGCGTTTCTTTCGCGCGTATCAAGGAGCCTCTGGGAGTCCCGGATCTCCTCGCGCTGCAGACCGAGTCCTTTGACTGGTTGCTCGGTAACGAGAGGTGGAAGGCCCGGGTCAATGCGGCCCAGCAGGCCGGTCGTAAGGATGTCCCGACCCAGTCGGGACTTGAGGAGATCTTCGAAGAGATCAGTCCCATCGAAGACTTCTCCGGCACCATGTCCCTCTCGTTCCGCGATCACCGGTTCGAGCCGCCGAAGTACTCCGTCGAGGAGTGCAAAGACAAGGACATGACCTTCTCCGCCCCGATGTTCGTCACGGCGGAGTTCATCAACAACTCCACGGGGGAGATCAAGAGCCAGACGGTGTTCATGGGCGACTTCCCGCTCATGACCCCGCGAGGCACGTTCATCATCAACGGCACCGAGCGCGTCGTCGTCTCGCAGCTCGTCCGTTCGTCCGGCGTCTACTTCGACCGGGCCCTGGACAAGACGTCCGACAAGGACATCTTCGGCGTCAAGGTCATCCCGTCGCGCGGTGCGTGGCTGGAGTTCGAGGTCGACAAGCGCGACAACGTCGGCGTCCGTATCGACCGCAAGCGCAAGCAGAGCGTCACCGTCCTGCTCAAGGCACTCGGCTGGGACGACGCGCGCATCCTGGAGCGCTGGGGCGACTACGAGTCCATGCGTGTGACCCTCGAGAAGGACCACACCACCGGGCAGGACGACGCCCTGCTCGACATCTATCGCAAGCTGCGTCCGGGCGAGCCTCCGACGAAGGAGTCCGCGCAGACGCTGCTGGAGAATCTCTACTTCAACCCGAAGCGTTACGACCTCGCCAAGGTCGGCCGCTACAAGGTCAACAAGAAGCTCGGCCTGGACCTGGACCTCGCCCAGGGCACCCTGACCGAGGACGACATCGTCACGACCATCGACTACCTCGTCCGGCTGCACGCCGGTGAGGAGGAGATGACGGGTCCGGCGGGCCGCACGATCCCCGTCGAGACCGACGACATCGACCACTTCGGCAACCGTCGTATCCGCTCGGTCGGCGAGCTGATCCAGAACCAGGTCCGCCTGGGCCTGGCCCGCATGGAGCGCGTCGTCCGCGAGCGCATGACCACGCAGGACGTCGAGGCGATCACGCCGCAGACCCTGATCAACATCCGCCCCGTCGTGGCTTCGATCAAGGAGTTCTTCGGCACCTCGCAGTTGTCGCAGTTCATGGACCAGACCAACCCGCTCGCGGGCCTGACGCACAAGCGGCGTCTGAACGCCCTCGGCCCGGGCGGTCTGTCCCGTGAGCGGGCGGGCATGGAGGTCCGTGACGTCCACCCGTCGCACTACGGCCGCATGTGCCCGATCGAGACGCCGGAAGGCCCGAACATCGGCCTGATCGGCTCGCTGAGCTCGTACGGTCGGGTCAACTCGTTCGGCTTCATCGAGACGCCGTACCGGAAGGTCGTCGACGGCCGGGTCACCGAGCAGATCGACTACCTCACCGCGGACGAGGAGGACCGGCACGTCGTCGCGCAGGCGAACACGCCTCTCGAGGACGACGGCACCTTCGTCGAGAACCGCGTCCTGGTCCGCCGGAAGGGTGGCGAGGTCGAGTTCATCCCGCCGTCCGAGGTCGACTACATGGACGTCTCGCCGCGCCAGATGGTGTCGGTCGCGACGGCCATGATCCCGTTCCTCGAGCACGACGACGCCAACCGCGCGCTCATGGGCTCCAACATGCAGCGCCAGTCCGTCCCGCTGCTGCGCAGCGAGGCGCCGCTGGTCGGCACCGGCATGGAGTACCGCGCGGCCACCGACGCCGGCGACGTCATCACGGCTGAGAAGGCGGGTGTCGTCGAGGAGGTCTCGGCCGACTACATCACCGTGATGAACGACGACGGCACGCGCACCACCTACCGTGTCGCCAAGTTCAAGCGGTCCAACCAGGGCACCTGCTTCAACCAGAAGCCCATCGTCGACGAGGGCCAGCGGGTCGAGGTCGGCACGGTCGTCGCCGACGGTCCGTGCACCGACAACGGCGAGATGGCGCTCGGCAAGAACCTCCTGGTGGCGTTCATGCCGTGGGAGGGCCACAACTACGAAGACGCGATCATCCTCTCCCAGCGTCTGGTGCAGGACGACGTCCTGTCCTCGATCCACATCGAGGAGCACGAGGTCGACGCCCGTGACACCAAGCTGGGCCCGGAGGAGATCACCCGGGACATCCCGAACGTCTCCGAAGAGGTCCTGTCCGACCTGGACGAGCGGGGCATCATCCGCATCGGCGCCGAGGTCACCACGGGCGACATCCTGGTCGGCAAGGTCACCCCGAAGGGCGAGACCGAGCTGACCCCGGAGGAGCGCCTGCTGCGCGCGATCTTCGGCGAGAAGGCCCGTGAGGTCCGCGACACCTCCCTGAAGGTGCCGCACGGTGAAGAGGGCAAGGTCATCGGGGTCCGCGTGTTCAGCCGGGAAGAGGGCGACGAGCTCCCGCCGGGCGTGAACGAGCTGGTCCGGGTGTACGTCGCCCAGAAGCGCAAGATCACCGATGGTGACAAGCTCGCCGGCCGTCACGGCAACAAGGGCGTCATCTCCAAGGTGCTGCCGATCGAGGACATGCCGTTCCTCGAGGACGGCACCCCGGTCGACATCGTCCTCAACCCGCTCGGTGTGCCCGGCCGAATGAACGTCGGCCAGGTCCTGGAGACCCACCTCGGGTGGGTCGCCAGCCGAGGGTGGAAGGTCGACGGGGACGACGCCGAGTGGAAGCGCCAGCTGAAGGCCATCGGCGCGGACGCGGCCGAGCCGGGCACCAACGTCGCCACGCCGGTGTTCGACGGCGCCCGCGAGGAGGAGATCACCGAGCTGCTCGACAGCACCATGCCGAACCGTGACGGCAACCGCATGGTGCAGAAGACCGGCAAGGCGCGGCTGTTCGACGGCCGCACCGGTGAGCCCTTCAAGGACCCGATCGCGGTCGGTTACATCTACATCCTGAAGCTGCTCCACCTGGTCGACGACAAGATCCACGCGCGTTCGACCGGCCCGTACTCCATGATCACCCAGCAGCCGCTCGGCGGTAAGGCCCAGTTCGGTGGCCAGCGCTTCGGTGAGATGGAGGTCTGGGCGCTGGAGGCGTACGGCGCCGCCTACGCCCTCCAGGAGCTGCTCACCATCAAGTCCGACGACGTCCTCGGCCGCGTGAAGGTGTACGAGGCCATCGTCAAGGGCGAGAACATCCCTGAGCCGGGCATCCCTGAGTCCTTCAAGGTGCTCATCAAGGAGATGCAGTCGCTGTGCCTCAACGTCGAGGTGCTCTCCAGCGACGGTATGTCCATCGAGATGCGTGACACCGACGAGGACGTCTTCCGCGCCGCGGAAGAGCTCGGCATCGACCTGTCCCGGCGTGAGCCGAGCAGTGTCGAAGAGGTCTGAGGAACGGGGAGCCGACGAGTGAACGACGTGGGGGGCGGCACGGGCGCGCGACAGCGCCCGGCCGCCCACCCGCGGAGTGAGCGAGAAGGCACCACGGGCCTCGGAATCGGCATACGACAACAGGGGACTGGTTAACAAAGTGCTCGACGTCAACTTCTTCGACGAGCTGCGGATCGGCCTGGCCACGGCTGACGACATCCGGCAGTGGTCGCACGGCGAGGTCAAGAAGCCGGAGACGATCAACTACCGGACTCTCAAGCCGGAGAAGGACGGGCTCTTCTGCGAGAAGATCTTCGGTCCGACCCGGGACTGGGAATGCTACTGCGGTAAGTACAAGCGCGTCCGCTTCAAGGGCATCATCTGTGAGCGCTGCGGCGTCGAGGTGACCCGCGCCAAGGTCCGGCGTGAGCGGATGGGCCACATCGAGCTGGCCGCGCCCGTGACGCACATCTGGTACTTCAAGGGTGTGCCGAGCCGGCTGGGCTACCTGCTCGACCTGGCGCCCAAGGACCTCGAAAAGATCATCTACTTCGCCGCGTACATGATCACGCATGTCGACACCGAGATGCGTGAGCGCGACCTGCCGTCGCTGGAGGCCAAGGTCTCCGTGGAGCGGCAGCAGTTCGAGCAGCGTCGCGACGCCGACATCGAGGCCCGGCAGAAGAAGCTCGAGGGCGACCTCGCCGAGCTTGAGGCCGCCGGGGCGAAGGGCGACCAGCGTCGCAAGGTGCGTGAGGGCGCCGAGCGGGAGATGAAGCAGCTCCGCGACCGGGCGCAGCGCGAGCTCGACCGGCTCGACGAGGTCTGGAACCGCTTCCGCAACCTCAAGGTCCAGGACCTCGAGGGCGACGAGCTGCTCTACCGCGAGATGCGCGACCGCTTCGGCCGCTACTTCGAGGGCGGCATGGGCGCCGCGGCCATCCAGAAGCGCCTGGAGAACTTCGACCTCGACGCCGAGTCGGAGCGGCTGCGGGAGACCATCCGCAGCGGCAAGGGCCAGAAGAAGGCCCGCGCCCTCAAGCGCCTCAAGGTCGTCTCCGCGTTCCTCAACACCCGCAACAGCCCGCGCGGCATGGTGCTCGACTGCATCCCGGTGATCCCGCCGGACCTGCGCCCGATGGTGCAGCTCGACGGTGGCCGGTTCGCGACGAGCGACCTCAACGACCTGTACCGCCGGGTCATCAACCGGAACAACCGGCTGAAGAGGCTGCTCGACCTCGGCGCGCCCGAGATCATCGTCAACAACGAGAAGCGGATGCTGCAGGAGGCCGTCGACGCGCTGTTCGACAACGGCCGCCGCGGCCGGCCCGTCACCGGGCCGGGCAACCGTCCGCTCAAGTCGCTGTCCGACATGCTCAAGGGCAAGCAGGGTCGCTTCCGGCAGAACCTGCTCGGTAAGCGCGTCGACTACTCCGGCCGTTCGGTCATCGTCGTCGGCCCGCAGCTGCGGCTGCACCAGTGCGGTCTGCCCAAGCAGATGGCGCTGGAGCTGTTCAAGCCGTTCGTGATGAAGCGGCTGGTCGACCTCAACCACGCGCAGAACATCAAGAGCGCCAAGCGCATGGTCGAGCGGGCCCGCCCGGCCGTGTGGGACGTGCTGGAAGAGGTCATCACCGAGCACCCGGTGCTGCTCAACCGGGCGCCGACGCTGCACCGCCTGGGCATCCAGGCCTTCGAGCCGCAGCTGGTCGAGGGCAAGGCCATCCAGATCCACCCGCTCGTCTGCACCGCGTTCAACGCGGACTTCGACGGTGACCAGATGGCCGTGCACCTGCCGCTGTCGGCCGAGGCCCAGGCCGAGGCGCGCATCCTGATGCTCTCGACCAACAACATCCTCAAGCCGTCCGACGGCAAGCCGGTCACCATGCCGACCCAGGACATGGTCATCGGCCTGTTCTGGCTGACGACGGAGAAGGAGGGCGCCGACGGCGAGGGCCGCGCGTTCTCCACCCTGTCCGAGGCGATCATGGCCTACGACCGGGGCGACCTGGACATCCAGGCCAAGGTCAACGTCCGGCTCAAGGACGTCCCGCCGCCGCGTGGTTGGGTCGCCCCGGAGGGCTGGGAGACCGGTCAGCCGATCCGCCTCGAGACGACGCTCGGCCGGGCGCTGTTCAACGAGGCGCTGCCGCCGGACTTCCCGTTCGTCAACTACGAGGTCGGCAAGAAGCAGCTGTCGGTGATCGTCAACGAGCTGGCCGAGACCTACCCGAAGGTCGATGTCGCGAACGCGCTGGACGCGCTGAAGGACACCGGCTTCCGGTGGGCGACCCGGTCCGGCGTGACCATCGCGATCGACGACGTCATCGCCCCGCCGAACAAGGCGGAGATCATGGCGTCGTACGAGCGGCGGGCCGACAAGGTCCAGCGCGAGTACGACCGTGGTCTGATCACCGACGACGAGCGCCGTCAGGAGCTCATCGAGATCTGGACCCACGCCACGGCCGACGTCGCCAAGGACATGGAGGCGGCCTTCCCCGCCACCAACCCGATCTGGATGATGATCAACTCCGGTGCGCGCGGTAACCCGCTGCAGCTCCGGCAGATCGCCGGTATGCGTGGTCTGGTCTCCAACCCGAAGGGTGAGACCATCCCGCGGCCGATCAAGTCGTCCTTCCGTGAGGGCCTGTCCGTGGTCGAGTACTTCATCGCCACGCACGGTGCCCGTAAGGGTCTGGCCGACACCGCCCTGCGTACCGCCGACTCGGGTTACCTGACCCGTCGTCTGGTGGACGTCGCGCAGGACGTGATCGTCCGCGAGGACGACTGCGGCACCGACCGTACGATCAAGTTCGCGATCGCGACCAAGGGCGCCGACGGCACCCTCACCAAGGTGGCGAACTCCGAGAACAGCCTCGTCGGGCGCAACATCGCGAACGACATCGAGGTGGACGGCACCGTCCTGTTCCGGGCGGGCACGGACCTCACCGACGTGGTGCTCAACCGCCTCATCGAGGCGGGCGTCGCCGAGGTGCGCACCCGCTGCGCGCTGGTCTGCGAGTCCAAGATCGGTGTCTGCGCGATGTGCTACGGCCGTTCGCTGGCCACCGGCAAGCTCGTGGACGTCGGCGAGGCGGTCGGCATCATCGCCGCCCAGTCGATCGGCGAGCCCGGCACCCAGCTGACCATGCGGACCTTCCACACCGGTGGTGTGGCGGGTGTCGACATCACGCACGGTCTGCCGCGTGTCCAGGAGCTGTTCGAGGCGCGCATCCCCAAGGGCGTCGCCCCGATCAGCGAGGTGGCCGGCCGGATCCGCATCGACGAGACCGAGAAGACCCGCAAGATCGTGGTCGTCCCGGACGACGGCGGCGAGGAGATCGCCTACCCGGTGCCGATGCGGTCGCGGCTGAAGGTCCAGGAGGGCGAGCACGTCGAGGTCGGGCAGCAGCTCACCCAGGGCGCGATCAACCCGCACGAGGTGCTGCGCATCCTCGGCCCGCGCGCGGTCCAGCTGCACCTGGTCGACCAGGTGCAGGAGGTCTACCGTTCGCAGGGTGTGTCGATCCACGACAAGCACATCGAGATCATCGTTCGGCAGATGCTGAAGCGGGTCCAGGTGCTGGAGTCCGGCGACACCGACATGCTGCCCGGCGTCGAGCTGGTCGAGCGCCCGAAGTTCGAGGAGCTCAACCGCGCCGTCGTCGCCGAGGGCGGTCAGCCCGCGGTCGGCCGTCCGCAGCTCATGGGCATCACGAAGGCGTCGCTGGCCACCGAGTCGTGGCTGTCGGCGGCCTCCTTCCAGGAGACGACGCGGGTCCTGACGGACGCGGCGATCCACGCCAAGTCCGACCCGCTGGTCGGCCTGAAGGAGAACGTCATCATCGGTAAGCTCATCCCGGCCGGTACCGGCATGCCGCAGTACCGCAACATCCGGGTCGAGCCCACCGAAGAGGCCAAGGCAGCGGTCTACTCCGTCGGGTCCTACGACGAGGGCGCCGAGTACGCCTTCGGTCAGGGCTCCGGCGAGGCCGTTCCGCTGGAGGAGTACGACTTCGGTCAGTACAACCGCTAGTTTCCAGCCAGGCCAGGGGCCGCCTCCGGGTTTCCGGGGGCGGCCCCTGGGCCTTTTCCGCCACAACCGCGTACGAGGTCGGTGATTTGCGGTCATGCCGGTGACCAGGCACTCTGGTGCGGTGAACCAGCGGAGGACGCATCGGCCGGTGGCCGACGATCTGACCGGGAAGGCCGTGCGACACCGGCCTTCGGGTGAGGTCGTGCGGCCGGCCTGCCGAAGGCGAGTCGCCCGCGGAGCCAGCGCTGAAGGAGTCTGACGATGACCGAGCAGAACGGCGGCCAGGGATCCCACTGGCCACCGCCTGACCAACAAGGATCGTCCGAACCGCCCGACAGCGACAAGGGTGCCGCCCCGGGCGGGCAGGACCAGCCGAAGGACCCGGCGCCGCCCGTGCCCGAGGAGCCGTCCGAGGACATCCTCGAGTCGGGCCGCACGGTCATGTTCGGCGCCCCGAGGCGTCCCGCCACCCCGCCCGCGCCCGCCGAGGGCGACGACCAGGCGGAGAGCGGCGCGAGCACGTCCGGCGAGCAGGCACCGCCGTCGTACGGGACTCCCGGGCAGCCGGGGACTCCGGGCGGGCCGGGCACGCCACCCGCGTACGGCACCCCGGGGGCACCGCCTCCGCCGCCTCCCTACGGTCAGCAGCCGTACGGCCAGCCGGGCACACCCCCGCCGTACGGCCAGCAGCCCTATGGACAGCAGCCCTACGGTCAGCCGGGTGAGCAGCCCCCGCCGCCGTACGGCCAGCAGCCTTATGGCCAGCCGCCCGCCGGCCAGCCGCCCGCCGGCCAGCAGCCGTACGGGCAGCCGGGCACGCCGCCTCCCTACGGTCAGCAGCCCTATGGCCAGCCGGGCACGCCTCCGCCGTACGGGCAGCAGCCCTACGGTCAGCCGGGCGAGCAGGCCCCTCCGTACACCGCGCCGGGTCAGCAGACCCCGTACGGCCAGCAGGGTGAGCAGCCGGGTGCTGCGCCCTATGGTCAGCCGGGGGAGCAGCCCGGCTCCCCGTACGGTCAGCCCGGCCAGCAGCCGGGCCCGTCCTACGGTCAGCCGGGCCAGCAGCCGCCATACGGGCAGCAGCCGTACGGACAGTCGCCCGCGGGCCCGTCCTCGTACGGCCAGCCGTCCGGCGAGCAGAGCGGGCAGCAGCAGCCGTCGTACGGCGAGCCGGGGCCCTACGGGCAGCCCGGGTACTCCCAGCCGTACGCTCAGCAGCCGTTCGGCCAGAGCGCTCCACCGTTCGGCGAGCCGGCGAGCGGGTCCTCGGTTCCGTCGCCGGGCCCGGAGGAGGACGAGGGCGAGCGCACCACGGTCGCGCCGCCCCGGGAGGTCGGTCGGGGTGGGTTGGTCGGGCAAGACGCCTCTTCCGGTGAACAGCCGGCTCCGCCTGCGGACGGTGGCTTCAACGTCGCCGCGACCACGGCCTTCCGGCCCTCCGAGGGCGAGGAAGGCACCGGGAGCACGGGCGAGCAGTTGCCTCCCTCGTCGTTCGGGGCGGCGTCTCCGGCGGCGGGCGGCACCGACCTGCCGCAGCCGCCCTCCACGATGCTGGACCGGCCGCTCGACGTGGAGTCCTCCGGCGGCGAGCAGTCGTCGGGGACCGGCGATCTGCCGGTCTTCGGCGCTCCCGCGGGCGACGTCCCCGCGTTCGGCGCCCCGGGTGAGGGCGAGTCCGCGCCGAGCGGGTCCCAGCCGGGCGACGACCAGAGCGATGACGAGAGCGGCGGCACGGAGCGCACGATGCTCGTGCCGCCTCCGGAGGCGGGCTTCGCGGCCCAGAGCCGTGTGGACGAGGATCCCCGTCCGTACGGTTCGGACCAGCCTCCTGGCGCGGCGTCGGACATCGACGGCATGAGCACCACCGCCTTCGGCCAGCCGCCGGCTCCCGCGCCCTCCTCGACCGGGGAGCAGCCGCCGTACGGCGGGCAGCCGGTCGGTGAGTCCGGTCCGCAGCCGTGGGCGCCTCCGACGCCCGGTGGAGAGTCGGGCGGGGGACCGCAGCACGACTCCGGCCCGCAGCCCTTCGGCCAGGGGCCAGGGCAGCCGCAGGGTTTCCCGCAGCAGGGCTATGCCCAGCCGGCCTACGGTCAGCAGCAGGGGTACGGCCAGCAGCCGGGCCCCGGGCAGCAGCCGGCCCAAGGCCCGCAGGGCACCGGCCCCCAGGGGCAGCCTCAGGGCCAGCAGGCCTATGGTCAGCAGGGCTACGGCGAGCAGCGGCAGGACCAGCAGGGCACCGGTCCGCAGGGGCAGCCTCAGGGCCAGCAGGCTTACGGTCAGCAGGGCTACGGCCAGCAGCAGGGTTACGGCCAGCCCGGTCAGCAGCAGCCCGGTCAGCAGGGCTATGGCCAGCAGCAGGCGTACGGGCAGCAGCCGTCGCCGTACGGCGGGCAGCAGTCCTTCGGCCAGGAGGGCGGCTTCCCCGGCTACGGCCAGGCGCAGTCCTCCTCCCGAGAGGACGAGTCGCGGCGCAAGCTCTTCATCGCCCTTGGTGCCGGCGCGGTGGTACTGGTGATCCTCATCCTCGTGCTGATCCTCGCCTTGTGAGCCCGGGAGTTCGGGGGTGCCTCTTTCCCCCGAGCGGACGGGTAGGTCAGAATGCCGACGGGAACATCCGTCGGCATTCTGACGTTCTCAGGGTGAACGTCCCCCGGCGATTTTCGGCGTGGCGGGGCTTGTTTTGACCTCACGCGCAGGTGTTAGGTAGTCTCTCCCTTCGTGCCCGCGGGTTCGCGGGTTCAGCGTGCGTGCACAGCCGGTCGTGGCGACCATCCTCGCGATGGTGATCCTGACCAGCGTGCGGTGCGGATTCGACTCCCCCGAGTTGGTCGGCCCATTTGTGGGCCGCCGAAGATGTGGCCGGCGCGACACGCCCGACCACGGGGGTGGGGGACGAGGACAAAACTGCAGGTCCTGGCCGCGTAAGTGGTTCGAGACCTGGTGTCGTGCGAGAGCACGGCAGCCAACCAGACTTACCGGCTCGGTACGAGGAAGACGGAGACGCGGTGCCCACGATCCAGCAGCTGGTCCGCAAGGGCCGCCAGGACAAGGTGACCAAGAACAAGACCCCGGCGCTCAAGGGGAGCCCGCAGCGCCGTGGAGTCTGCACGCGCGTCTACACGACGACGCCCAAGAAGCCCAACTCGGCGCTTCGCAAGGTCGCCCGTGTCCGGCTGACGAGCGGGATCGAGGTCACGGCCTACATCCCCGGCGTCGGACACAACCTGCAGGAGCACTCGATCGTGCTCGTGCGCGGTGGCCGTGTGAAGGACCTCCCCGGTGTTCGCTACAAGATCATCCGGGGGTCGCTCGACACCCAGGGTGTTCGGAACCGGAAGCAGGCGCGCAGCCGCTACGGCGCGAAGAAGGAGAAGAGCTGACATGCCTCGCAAGGGTCCCGCAGGCAAGCGCCAGTTGATCGCTGACCCGGTGTTCAACTCGCCGCTGGTCACCTCGCTGGTCAACAAGGTCCTGCTCGACGGCAAGCGGTCGATCGCGCAGAGCATCGTTTACGACGCACTCGAGGGTTGCCGCGAGAAGACCGGCAACGACCCGGTCGTGACGCTGAAGCGTGCGCTCGACAACGTGAAGCCGACCCTTGAGGTCCGCAGCCGGCGTGTCGGTGGCGCCACGTACCAGGTGCCGGTCGAGGTGCGCCCGGCCCGCAGCACGACGCTGGCGCTGCGCTGGCTGGTGCTGTACGCCCGGCAGCGCCGCGAGAAGACGATGACCGAGCGGCTGATGAACGAGCTGCTCGACGCGAGCAATGGCCTCGGCGCGAGTGTCAAGAAGCGCGAGGACACCCACAAGATGGCGGAGTCCAACAAGGCCTTCGCGCACTACCGCTGGTAATCACCAGCACCTAGTCGTACGAGAACACGAGGACGCGAGAAGTGGCTACCAAGACCGGCGTAGACCTGGCCAAGGTCCGGAACATCGGGATCATGGCCCATATCGACGCGGGCAAGACCACCACCACCGAGCGGATCCTGTACTACACCGGCGTCAACTACAAGATCGGTGAGGTTCATGAGGGCGCTGCCACCATGGACTGGATGGAACAGGAGCAGGAGCGCGGCATCACGATCACGTCCGCCGCGACCACCTGCCACTGGACGGTTGACGACGTCGATCACACCGTCAACATCATCGACACGCCCGGTCACGTCGACTTCACCGTCGAGGTGGAGCGCTCGCTGCGCGTTCTCGACGGTGCGGTGGCGGTGTTCGACGGCGTCGCCGGCGTCGAGCCGCAGTCGGAGACGGTCTGGCGGCAGGCCGACCGCTACAACGTGCCGCGGATCTGCTTCGTCAACAAGCTGGACCGCGTCGGCGCGGAGTTCCACCGCTGCGTCGACATGATCGTGGACCGGCTGAACGCCACCCCGCTGGTGCTGCAGATCCCGATCGGCGCCGAGGCCGACTTCAAGGGCGTCGTGGACCTGGTCCGCAAGAAGGCCCTGGTGTGGAGCGCCGAGGCCGCCAAGGGCGAGATGTACGACGTCGTCGACATCCCCGACACGCACGTCGACGCCGCGCGTGAGTGGCACGACAAGCTGGTCGAGACCCTGGCCGAGGCCGACGACGAGATCATGGAGCTGTACCTCGAGGGCCACGAGCCCACGACGGAGCAGCTGATCCCGGCCATCCGCCGGGCCACGATCGCGGGCAACCTCACGCCGGTCACCTGCGGCACCGCGTTCAAGAACAAGGGCGTCCAGCCGCTGCTCGACGCGATCGTCAACTACCTCCCCTCGCCGCTCGACGTCGAGGCCATCAAGGGCCACGACATGCGCGACGAGGAGAAGGTGATCGAGCGCAAGCCGAGCGAGGACGAGCCGTTCTCGGCGCTGGCGTTCAAGATCATGAGCGACCCGCACCTCGGCAAGCTGACCTTCATCCGTGTCTACTCGGGTGTGTTGGAGTCCGGTTCCTCGGTCCTGAACAGCGTGAAGGACCGCAAGGAGCGCATCGGCAAGATCTACCGCATGCACGCGAACAAGCGTGAGGAGATCGAGCGCGTGGGCGCCGGCGACATCGTCGCGGTGATGGGTCTGAAGCAGACCACCACCGGCGAGACGCTGTGCGATGACAAGAACCCGGTCATCCTGGAGTCGATGACCTTCCCGGCCCCGGTCATCAACGTCGCGATCGAGCCGAAGACAAAGGTCGACCAGCAGAAGCTGGGCACCGCGATCCAGCGGCTCGCCGAGGAGGACCCGTCCTTCCAGGTGCGGACCGACGAGGAGACCGGCCAGACCATCATCTCCGGCATGGGCGAGCTGCACCTCGAGGTGCTGGTCGACCGCATGAAGCGCGAGTTCAAGGTCGAGGCCAACGTCGGCCGGCCGCAGGTCGCGTACCGCGAGACCATCCGCCGCAAGGTGGAGAAGGTCGAGTACACCCACAAGAAGCAGACGGGTGGCTCCGGCCAGTTCGGTCGCGTGATCATCGACCTGGAGCCGCTCGGCGGCGGTAGCGACGGCTACGAGTTCGAGAACAAGGTCACCGGTGGCCGCATCCCGCGGGAGTACATCCCGTCGGTGGACGCGGGCTGCCAGGAGGCGGCCGAGTTCGGCGTGCTCGCCGGCTACCCGCTCGTCGGCGTCAAGGTGACGCTGCGGGACGGCGCCTACCACGAGGTCGACTCCTCGGAGATGGCGTTCAAGATCGCCGGATCCATGGCGTTCAAGGAGGCGGCCCGCAAGGCCGACGCCACGCTGCTGGAGCCGATGATGGCCGTCGAGGTGACCACGCCCGAGGACTACATGGGCGACGTCATCGGCGATCTGAACAGCCGCCGAGGCCAGATCCAGGAGATGGGCGAGCGCTCCGGCGTCCGCGTCATCAAGGCGATCGTCCCGCTCTCGGAGATGTTCGGCTACGTGGGTGACCTGCGCAGCAAGACCCAGGGCCGGGCGGTGTTCACCATGCAGTTCGACTCCTACGCCGAGGTTCCGGGGAACGTCGCGCAGGAGATCATCGCCAAGGTACGGGGCGAATAACCGCACCGCGGCGCAAGACCAACCACTGAAGGAATGCGGTCGTTCAGACGGCCGAGGATCGGAACAAGGAGACACCGGTGGCCAAGGCCAAGTTCGAGCGGACGAAGCCGCACGTAAACATCGGCACCATTGGACACATCGACCACGGTAAGACCACGCTTACCGCGGCGATTACCAAGGTGCTCCATGACAAGCACCCCGACCTCAACCCCTTCACGCCGTTCGAGGACATCGACAAGGCGCCGGAGGAGCGCGAGCGGGGCATCACGATCTCGATCGCCCACGTCGAGTACCAGACGGAGAAGCGTCACTACGCTCACGTCGACTGCCCGGGTCACGCCGACTACATCAAGAACATGATCACCGGTGCCGCCCAGATGGACGGCGCGATCCTGGTGGTGGCGGCGACCGACGGCCCGATGCCGCAGACCAAGGAGCACGTGCTCCTGGCCCGCCAGGTCGGCGTTCCGTACATCGTCGTGGCGCTCAACAAGACCGACATGGTCGACGACGAGGAGATCCTCGAGCTCGTCGAGCTGGAGGTCCGTGAGCTGCTCAGCGAGTACGAGTTCCCGGGCGACGACCTTCCGGTCGTCCGCGTCTCGGCGCTCAAGGCCCTCGAGGGCGACGCCGAGTGGGGCGCGAAGATCGTCGAGCTCATGGACGCCTGCGACGAGAACATCCCGGAGCCGGTCCGCGAGACGGACAAGCCGTTCCTGATGCCGATCGAGGACGTCTTCTCGATCACCGGCCGCGGCACCGTCGTCACCGGCCGCATCGAGCGTGGCGTCGTCAACGTCAACGAGACCGTCGACATCATCGGCATCAAGGAGACCGCGACCACCACCACGGTCACCGGCGTCGAGATGTTCCGCAAGCTGCTCGACCAGGGCCAGGCGGGCGACAACGTCGGCCTGCTCCTCCGCGGCATCAAGCGCGAGGACGTCGAGCGCGGCCAGTGTGTCATCAAGCCGGGCACGAACACCCCGCACACCGAGTTCGAGGCGCAGGTCTACATCCTGTCCAAGGACGAGGGCGGCCGGCACACGCCGTTCTTCAACAACTACCGCCCGCAGTTCTACTTCCGGACCACGGACGTGACGGGCGTCGTGCACCTGCCCGAGGGCACCGAGATGGTCATGCCGGGCGACAACACCGAGATGCGCGTCGAGCTCATCCAGCCCATCGCGATGGAGGAAGGCCTCCGCTTCGCGATCCGCGAGGGCGGCCGCACCGTCGGTGCCGGCCGTGTGACCAAGATTCTCAAGTAGTAACCACCGCGAGGCGGCGGCCGGGCTCGCCACAGAGTCCGGCCGCCGCACCGCGAGATAGCAGACCCAGCGGCACTAGGAAGCAAAGGACACCGAGGCCACCATGGCGGGACAGAAGATCCGCATCCGGCTCAAGGCCTACGACCACGAGATCATCGACTCTTCGGCGCGCAAGATCGTCGAAACGGTGACGCGCACGGGCGCGAAGGTCGCCGGCCCGGTGCCGCTGCCGACCGAGAAGAACGTGTACTGCGTCATCCGCTCGCCGCACAAGTACAAGGACAGCCGCGAGCACTTTGAGATGCGCACGCACAAGCGCCTGATCGACATCATCGATCCGACGCCCAAGACGGTCGACTCGCTCATGCGGCTCGACCTTCCGGCCGGCGTCGACATCGAGATCAAGCTCTAAGGACGCTTCGAGAGATGAGTAAGCAGAGAAAGGGCGTCCTGGGCGAGAAGCTCGGCATGACCCAGGTTTTCGACGATGAGGGCCGGATCGTGCCGGTAACCGTCGTCCAGGCCGGGCCGTGTGTCGTCACCCGGGTCCGCACGCCAGAGACCGACGGCTACTCCGCCGTCCAGCTCGGCTTCGGCCAGATCGACCCGCGCAAGGTGAACAAGCCCGCCACCGGGCACTTCGAGAAGGCCGGCGTCACACCGCGCCGTCACCTCATCGAACTGCGCACCGACGACGCCACCGAGTACGAGCTCGGCCAGGAGATCACCGTTGAGGTGTTCGAGGCGGGCCAGCGGATCGACGTCACCGGCCGCAGCAAGGGCAAGGGCACCGCGGGTGTCATGAAGCGCCACGGCTTCAAGGGCCTCAGCGCGTCGCACGGTACCCAGCGCAAGCACCGTTCGCCGGGTTCGATCGGCGGGTGTGCCACCCCGGGTCGCGTGTTCAAGGGCCTGCGCATGGCCGGTCGGCACGGCAACGCGCGTATCACCGTCCAGAACCTCACCGTGCACGCCATCGACACCGAGAAGAACCTGCTGCTGATCAAGGGCGCGGTTCCCGGTCCGAACGGCGGCCTCGTCCTGGTTCGCACCGCCGCGAAGGGGGCGAAGTAAGTGACCACCAAGCTGGAGATCGAGCTGGCCCCGGAGCTCTTCGAGGCCAAGGTCAACGTGCCACTGATCCACCAGGTGGTCGTGGCCCAGCTGGCCGCCGCTCGCCAGGGCACGCACAAGACCAAGACCCGCGGTGAGGTCTCCGGTGGCGGCAAGAAGCCGTACCGGCAGAAGGGCACCGGCCGCGCTCGTCAGGGCTCCACCCGTGCGCCGCAGTTCGCCGGCGGTGGCATCGTCCACGGCCCGCAGCCGCGCTCGTACGAGCAGAAGACGCCGAAGAAGATGAAGGCGGCCGCGCTGCGCGGCGCGCTGTCGGACCGCGCCCGCTACGGCCGGGTGCACGTGGTGTCGAGCCTGATCGAGGGCGACACGCCCAAGACCAAGACGGCGCTGAGCGCGCTCCGTGGGATCACCGAGGCGCAGAAGGTGCTCCTGGTGCTCGACCGCGAGGACGAGCTCACCTGGAAGAGCCTCCGCAACGTCCCCGAGATCCACGTGATCGTCGAGGACCAGCTCAACACCTACGACGTGCTCTGCAACGACGAGGTGGTGTTCACCGAGGCCGCGTACCAGGCGTTCGTGAGCCGTGCGAGCGGGAAGGAGAGCGCGAAGTGAAGATCGCCGACCCGCGCGACATCCTCGTCGCGCCCGTGATCTCTGAGAAGAGCTACGGGCTGCTCGATGAGAACAAGTACACGTTCGAGGTCCGCACCGACGCCAACAAGACCCAGATCCGGCAGGCCGTCGAGGCCGTCTTCGGGGTCAAGGTCACGGGCGTGAACACCCTCAACCGGCAGGGCAAGCGCAAGCGCACCCGGTTCGGTTACGGCACGCGCAAGGACACCAAGCGGGCCATCGTGAGCCTGGCCGACGGTGAGCGGATCGACATCTTCGGAGGCCCGGTCAGCTGACCGGGGGAACCGAAGAGACGAAATAAGGGATGAACGAAAAAGATGGGCATCCGTAAGTACAAGCCGACGACCCCGGGCCGTCGCGGTTCGAGTGTGGCCGACTTCGTCGAGGTCACCCGGACCGAGCCCGAGAAGTCGCTGGTGCGTCCGCTCCCGAAGAAGGGCGGCCGTAACACGCACGGCCGTATCACCGCTCGCCACCAGGGCGGCGGTCACAAGCGCTCGTACCGAGTAATCGACTTCCGGCGCGCCGACAAGGACGGCGTCCCCGCGAAGGTCGCGCACATCGAGTACGACCCGAACCGCACCGCGCGGATCGCGCTGCTGCACTACGCCGACGGGGAGAAGCGCTACATCCTCTGCCCGACCGGCGTGAAGCAGGGCGACGCGATCGAGAACGGTCCGGGCGCCGACATCAAGCCGGGCAACTGCCTGCCGCTGCGCAACATCCCCACCGGTACGGTCGTGCACGCCATCGAGCTGCGGCCGGGCGGCGGCGCCAAGCTGGCCCGGTCGGCCGGCTCCGGCGCGCAGCTGCTGGCCAAGGAGGGCAAGTACGCCACGCTGCGCATGCCCTCCGGTGAGATGCGCATGGTCGACGTCCGCTGCCGCGCCACCGTCGGTGAGGTCGGCAACTCCGAGCAGTCGAACATCAACTGGGGTAAGGCCGGCCGTATGCGGTGGAAGGGCAAGCGCCCGACCGTCCGCGGTGTCGCCATGAACCCGATCGACCACCCGCACGGTGGTGGTGAGGGCAAGACCTCCGGTGGTCGTCACCCGTCGAGCCCCTGGGGCCAGCCCGAGGGCCGCACCCGTAAGGCGAACAAGCCGTCCGATCGGCTCATCGTCCGTCGTCGTAGCAAGAAGAAGCGGTAGGAGCCCACGATGCCACGTAGCCTTAAGAAGGGCCCTTTCGTGGACGACCACCTTCAGAAGAAGGTGGACGTGCAGAACGAGAAGGGCACCAAGAACGTCATCAAGACGTGGTCGCGGCGCTCCATGATCGTTCCCGACATGCTCGGGCACACGATCGCCGTGCACGACGGACGCAAGCACGTTCCGGTGTTCGTCACCGAGGCCATGATCGGTCACAAGCTCGGGGAGTTCGCCCCGACGCGGACGTTCAAGGGCCACATCAAGGAAGACCGCCGCAGCCGTCGAGGCTGAGCGAAATCGCAGAGAAGTAGCGAGAGCGAGGAAACAGCGATGGAAGCCAGGGCCCAGGCGCGGTACGCCCGCGTCACGCCCAGAAAGGCCCGCCGCGTGGTGGACCTCATCCGTGGCCTGCCGGCCACGGAGGCTCAGGCGGTGCTGCGGTTCGCCCCTCAGGCTGCGAGTGAGCCGGTGTACAAGGTGCTCTCGAGCGCCATCGCCAACGCCGAGCACAACAGCCAGCTCGAGGCCGACACGCTCTGGGTGAGCCGGGCGTGGGTCGACGAGGGACCGACGCTGAAGCGTTACCGCCCGCGGTCGATGGGGCGTGCGTACCGCATCAACAAGCGCACGAGCCACATCACGGTCGTGGTCGAGTCGCGGTCCGAGGGCGAGAAGTCCAACGGCCGTAAGAAGACTAGGAGGACCCGCTAGTGGGGCAGAAGATCAACCCGCACGGGTTCCGGTTGGGCATCACCACCGACTTCAAGAGCCGGTGGTACGCCGACAAGCTGTACAAGGACTACGTCAAGGAAGACGTGGCGATCCGCCGGATGCTGACCCGCGGCATGGACCGCGCCGGCATCTCCAAGGTCGAGATCGAGCGCACCCGTGACCGTGTCCGCGTCGACATCCACACCGCCCGTCCCGGCATCGTCATCGGCCGGCGGGGCGCGGAGGCCGACCGCATCCGCGGCGACCTCGAGAAGCTGACCGGCAAGCAGGTCCAGCTGAACATCCTCGAGGTCAAGAACCCGGAGGTCGACGCTCAGCTCGTCGCCCAGGGCGTTGCCGAGCAGCTGTCCAGCCGGGTCGCGTTCCGCCGTGCGATGCGTAAGGCCATCCAGAGCGCCATGAAGAGCGGCGCGAAGGGCATCAAGGTCCAGTGCGGCGGCCGCCTCGGCGGCGCCGAGATGTCGCGCTCGGAGTTCTACCGCGAGGGCCAGGTGCCCCTGCACACGCTCCGCGCCGACATCGACTACGGCTTCTACGAGGCCCGGACCACCTTCGGCCGGATCGGCGTGAAGGTCTGGATCTACAAGGGCGAGGCGCCGACGAGTCGCGCCGAGCGCGAGGCGCAGCAGGCCAAGGAGCGGGCCGCCGGTGGCGGTCGCCGCGAGCGGCCGCAGCGTCGTGGCGGTGGCGGTGGCGGTGGCGGTGGCGGTGGCGGCGGCGGTGGCCGTCGCGGCGAGCGCGGTGGCGACCGTGGTGGCGACCGCGGCGGTCGGCAGCAGCAGCAGACCGCGTCCGCCGGTGCCGAGCAGCAGTCCAACGAGGCGGCCGCGCCGTCCAGCACGGGTGAGGGGAGCTGAATAACCAATGCTGATCCCTCGCAGGGTCAAGCACCGCAAGCAGCACCACCCGAAGCGGCGTGGGATGGCCAAGGGCGGCACGAAGGTCACCTTCGGCGAGTACGGCATTCAGGCCGTCGAGGGCGCCTACGTGACCAACCGGCAGATCGAGGCCGCTCGTATCGCCATGACCCGGCACATCAAGCGTGGCGGAAAGGTGTGGATCAACATCTACCCCGACCGTCCGCTGACCAAGAAGCCGGCCGAGACCCGGATGGGTTCCGGTAAGGGTTCGCCGGAGTGGTGGATCGCCAACGTCAAGCCCGGACGCGTGATGTTCGAGCTGGCCGGCGTTCCGGAGCCGCTGGCTCGCGAGGCGCTCCGCCGCGCGATGCACAAGCTCCCGATGAAGTGCAAGTTCGTGAAGCGTGAAGTGGGTGAGGCGTGATGGCCAAGGGCCTTACCGCTGACGATCTGCGGACCCAGCCCGAGGCTGAGCTCGTCACCAAGCTCAAGGAGGCGAAGGAGGAGCTGTTCAACCTCCGCTTCCAGGCGGCGACGGGCCAGCTCGAGACTCACGGACGGCTTCGGGAAGTGAAGCGGGAGATCGCCCGCATCTACACCGTGATGCGGGAGCGTGAGCTCGGCATCGTCGAGTTCGCCGAAGAGCCCGTGGAGGAGTCCACCGATGAGTGAGCAGAACACCGAGACGCGGAACTACCGCAAGATCCGTGAGGGTCTCGTGGTCAGCGACAAGATGGACAAGACCGTCGTCGTCGCCGTCGAGGACCGCGTCAAGCACCCGCTGTACGGCAAGATCATTCGCCGTACGACCAAGTACAAGGCGCACGACGAGGGCAACGCCTGTGGTGTCGGCGACCGGGTTCGTCTCATGGAGACCCGGCCGATGTCCGCCACCAAGCGGTGGCGCGTCGTGGAGATCCTTGAGAAGGCCAAGTAACTGGCAGTCGCCGCCGAGCGACTGAGGATCGAATCCGCCAGGCTCACAACGAGAACCGGCGTGAAAAACAGGAGTTGACGTGATCCAGCAGGAGTCGCGACTCAAGGTCGCCGACAACACGGGTGCCAAGGAGATTCTGTGCATCCGCGTTCTCGGCGGCTCGGGTCGGCGCTATGCGGGCATCGGTGACATCATCGTCGCCACCGTGAAGGACGCTCTTCCCGGTGCCGGCGTCAAGAAGGGTGATGTCGTTAAGGCCGTCGTCGTGCGCACCCGCAAGGAGCGGGGCCGTCCCGACGGCTCCTACATCCGCTTCGACGAGAACGCGGCCGTCCTGATCAAGGACGGCGGCGACCCCCGCGGCACGCGTATCTTCGGCCCGGTCGGCCGGGAGCTGCGTGAGAAGCGGTTCATGCGCATCATCTCGCTGGCGCCGGAGGTGCTGTGATGAAGATCAAGAAGGGCGACGAGGTCGTCGTCATCGCGGGCAAGGACAAGGGCGCGACGGGCAAGGTCATCGTGGCCGACCCCAAGGGCGAGCGCGTGGTCGTCGAGGGCGTGAACATGGTGAAGCGCCACACCAAGGAGACGAACCAGGGCCCGCGTGGCGCCAAGGAAGGCGGGGTCGTCACCAAGGAGGGGCCGATCCACGTCAGCAACGTGATGCTGCTGGAGAACGGCAAGCGCACTCGCGTCGGCTACCGCATCAACGACGACGGCACGAAGGTTCGTATCTCGCGCCGTACCGGTAAGGAAATCTGATGACCGCCGACACGACTACGCAAGAGACCCCGCAGCCGAGGCTCAAGCTGCGCTACCGCGAGGAGATCGCGAAGGCGCTGAAGGAAGAGTTCGGCTACGCCAACGTCATGCAGATCCCGGGCGTGACCAAGGTCAAGGTCAACATGGGCGTCGGTGACGCCGCCCGCGACTCGAAGCTCATCGAGGGCGCGGTGCGCGACCTGACGACCATCACCGGCCAGAAGCCCGCGGTCGCCCGCGCGAAGAAGTCCATCGCGCAGTTCAAGCTGCGTGAGGGCATGCCGATCGGCGCGCACGTGACGCTGCGCGGCGACCGTATGTGGGAGTTCCTCGACCGGCTGCTCTCGCTGGCGCTGCCCCGCATCCGTGACTTCCGCGGCCTGTCGCCGAAGCACTTCGACGGCAACGGCAACTACACGTTCGGGCTCACCGAGCAGGTGATGTTCCATGAGATCGACCCCGACAAGGTCGACCGCCAGCGCGGCATGGACATCACGATCGTGACCACCGCGAAGACCGACGACGAGGGCCGGGCGCTCCTGCGAGCCCTGGGCTTCCCGTTCAAGGAGAACTGAGATGGCGAAGAAGGCTCTGATCGCCAAGGCGAACCGGAAGCCCAAGCACGCCGTGCGCGCCTACACTCGGTGCTCGCGGTGCGGGCGTCCGCGTGCCGTCTTCCGCAAGTTCGGCCTGTGCCGGATCTGCTTCCGGGAGATGGCGCACCGTGGCGAGCTGCCCGGCATCACCAAGTCCAGCTGGTAACAACCGGCTTTCGATAATGACCGACCGGGCGCCTGGACAGAGGCGCCCACGACCGCGTCGTAGGTCCGTGAGGTACGGAAACCGCGGCGAGGAGGGCCAGTAGGCCATGACGATGACCGACCCGATCGCAGACATGCTGACGCGTCTGCGGAACGCGAATTCGGCGTACCACGACACCGTGAATATGCCGTACTCGAAGATCAAGGCGCACATCGCCGAGATCCTCCAGCAGGAGGGTTACATCTCGGGATGGAGCGTCGAGGACGCCGAGGTCGGCAAGAAGCTCGTAGTCGACCTCAAGTTCGGCCCGAGCCGGGAGCGCTCGATCGCCGGGCTCAAGCGGGTGTCCAAGCCTGGCCTGCGGGTCTACGCGAAGAAGGACAACCTGCCGAAGGTCCTCGGTGGTCTCGGCGTCGCGATCATCTCGACGTCCTCCGGCCTCATGACCGACAAGCAGGCCGGCAAGCACGGCGTGGGCGGGGAAGTCCTCGCCTACGTCTGGTGAGGGGAGGGACACAAGCATGTCGCGTATTGGACGTCTGCCCATTCCCGTCCCCAGCGGCGTCGACGTCAAGGTCGATGGCCAGGAGGTCACGGTCAAGGGCCCCAAGGGCGAGCTGAAGCACACGGTGGCCCGGCCGATCGAGGTCGTTCAGGAGAACGGCGAGATCAAGGTCGGTCGCCCCAGCGACGAGGGTCCGATCCGTGCGCTGCACGGCCTCACCCGGTCGCTGATCAACAACATGGTCATCGGCGTGACGCAGGGCTACAGCAAGACGATGGAGATCGTCGGCGTCGGCTACCGCGTCCAGGCCAAGGGCAGCAACCTCGAGTTCTCGCTCGGCTACAGCCACCCGATCACGGTCGAGGCCCCGTCGGGCATCAACTTCCGTGTCGAGCGGCCGACGCAGTTCGTCGTCGAGGGCATCGACAAGCAGAAGGTCGGCGAGGTCGCCGCGAACATCCGCAAGCTGCGCAAGCCCGACCCGTACAAGGGCAAGGGCGTGCGGTACCAGGGTGAGCAGATCCGCCGCAAGGTCGGAAAGGCTGGTAAGTAGACATGGCTGCGAGCAAGACTCAGGTCCGTTCGCGGACCGCTGCGCGCGCCGCGTCGCGGACCCGCCGGCACCTGCGCGTCCGCAAGAAGGTCCAGGGCACGCCGCAGCGGCCGCGCCTGGTGGTGACGCGTTCGACGAAGCACATGTTCGCGCAGATCATCGACGACCTGGCCGGTCACACGCTGGCGTCGGCGTCCACGCTGGACGCCACGCTCCGTACGGCCGAGGGCGACAAGAGCGCCAAGGCGCGCAAGGTCGGCGAGCTCCTCGCCGAGCGGGCGCGCGAGGCGGGCATCAGCGCGGTGGTCTTCGACCGCGCCGGGCATCGCTACCACGGCCGTATCGCGGCCCTGGCCGACGGTGCTCGAGAGGGCGGGCTGGAGTTCTGATGGCCCGCGAATCGCACCTGATGACGCACGAGAAGAGGAACCACTAATGGCAGCACCACGTCGTGGCGGCGGCGAGCGGCGCGACCGGCGTGATGACCGCCGCGGTGGCGCCGACAAGGGACAGTCGTACATCGAGCGCGTCGTAGCGATCAACCGTGTCGCCAAGGTCGTCAAGGGCGGCCGGCGCTTCAGCTTCACGGCGCTCGTCGTCGTGGGCGACGGCAACGGCACCGTCGGAGTCGGTTACGGCAAGGCCAAGGAGGTGCCCGCGGCGATCGCCAAGGGTGTCGAGGAGGCCAAGAAGCACTTCTTCAAGGTGCCGCGCATCCAGGGCACCATCCCGCACACCAGCCAGGGTGAGGAGGCCGCGGGCGTCGTCATGCTCAAGCCGGCCAGCCCCGGTACCGGTGTGATCGCGGGTGGCCCGGTGCGCGCGGTGCTGGAGTGCGCGGGCATCCACGACGTCCTGTCGAAGTCGCTGGGCTCGTCCAACGCGATCAACATCGTGCACGCGACGGTCGCGGCCCTCAAGCAGCTCAACCGGCCCGAGGAGATCGCGGCCAAGCGTGGGCTGCCGATCGAGGACGTCGCTCCGGCCGCGATGCTCCGTGCCCGTGCCGCGGGCAGCGAGCCCCGGCAGGAGGCGGCATCGTGAGCAACCTGAAGATCACGCAGGTCAAGTCGCAGATCGGTGGCAAGCAGAACCAGCGTGACACCCTGCGTACCCTCGGGCTCAAGCGGATCGGCCACAGCGTCGTCCGCGAGGACCGCCCCGAGGTTCTCGGGATGATCAACACCGTTCGCCACCTCGTGACCGTCGAGGAGGTCGACTGACATGGGCGCAGAGACCCCGCTGAGGCCGCATCACCTGCGGCCGGCGCCGGGCGCGCACAAGGCCAAGGCCCGCAAGGGCCGTGGTGAGGCGTCCAAGGGCAAGACCGCCGGACGCGGCACGAAGGGCACGAAGGCTCGTACCACCGTGCCCGTCGGCTTCGAGGGCGGCCAGATGCCGCTGATCCGCCGGGTTCCGAAGCTCAAGGGCTTCAAGAACCCGTTCCGGGTCGAGTACCAGGTCGTGAACGTGGCCAAGATCGCCGAGCTCTTCCCTGAGGGCGGCGAGGTCACGCCGGAGGGCCTGGTGGCGAAGGGCGCCGTGCGCGCCGGTCGTCCGGTCAAGATCCTCGGTACCGGTGACATCTCCGTAACGGTTCAGGTCAAGGCGCACGCCTTCTCCGGCTCCGCGAAGGAGAAGATCGCTGGTGCCGGAGGCACGGCCGAAGAGCTGTGAGTCAAAGCCCTTGTGGGATTCGCCCCCGCCATACGGTGGCGGGGGCGGCAATCCCCACAAGGGCTGTTAGAGTTCGACCGGCGACACTTTCGCCGCAACTTGAGGATCGACTGAGGCCCGTGAGCGGCCATAGGCCGGAAACCGCGCAGGAGGAATGGTGCTGACCGCGTTCACTCGGGCGTTTCGAACACCCGACCTGCGCAAGAAGCTTCTCTTCACGCTGTTCATCATGGCGGTGTTCCGGCTGGGTTCTCAGCTGCCGGCACCGGGCGTGAACACCGGAGCCGTGCACCGCTGTATCGACACGGTGAGCAAGGGGGCCAACGCCAACGTCTATGGCCTGGTCAACCTGTTCAGCGGCGGTGCGCTGCTGAAGCTCTCGATCTTCGCCCTGGGCATCATGCCCTACATCACGGCGAGCATCATCCTGCAGCTCCTGACCGTGGTGATCCCGCGTCTGGAGGCGCTCCGGAAGGAGGGCCAGGCCGGGACCACGAAGATCACCCAGTACACCCGTTATCTGACGATCGGGCTGGCGATCCTCCAGGGCACCGGCATCGTCGCCATGGCGAGCACCGGCAACCTGCTGCAGGGCTGCACCGAGGAACTGCTCTGGAACAAGGGCTGGTTCACCATCGTCACGATGGTCGTCACGATCACGGCAGGCACATCGGTGATCATGTGGCTCGGTGAGCTCGTCACCGACCGGGGCATCGGCAACGGCATGTCGATCCTGATCTTCACCCAGGTGGTGGCGGTCTTCCCGTCCGAGTTCTGGAACATCTACAAGACCAAGGGCGGTTTCGTCTTCGGGATCGTGCTCGCCGTGGGCGTCGCGATCGTCGCCGGCGTGGTCTTCGTCGAGCAGGCGCAGCGCCGCATCCCGGTGCAGTACGCCAAGCGGATGGTCGGCCGCCGGATGTACGGCGGCACATCGACCTACATCCCGCTCAAGGTGAACCAGGCGGGCGTCATCCCCGTCATCTTCGCCTCGTCGCTGCTGTACCTCCCGCAGCTGATCGTGCAGATGTGGCACAGCTCGAACCCGATCGCCACGTTCATCTCCAAGTACCTGGTCAAGGGCGATCACCCGATCTACATGGCCCTGTACTTCCTGCTGATCATCTTCTTCACCTACTTCTACGTCGCGATCACGTTCAACCCGACCGAGGTCGCGGACAACATGAAGAAGTACGGTGGGTTCATTCCGGGCATCCGTCCGGGGCGGCCGACCGCCGAGTACCTCGACTACGTGCTCACGCGGATCACCGCGCCCGGTGCGCTCTACCTCGGTCTGATCGCGCTGGTGCCGATGGTGGCGTTCGGCCTCATCGGGGCCAGCCAGAACTTCCCCTTCGGTGGCACCAGCATCCTGATCATGGTCGGCGTCGGGCTGGACACGGTGAAGCAGATCGAGAGCCAACTCCAGCAGCGTAACTACGAGGGCTTCCTGCGGTAGTGCGTATCGTGCTTGTGGGCCCCCCGGGAGCGGGCAAGGGGACTCAGGCCCAGTTCATCTCATCGCATCTGTCGGTCCCGAAGATCTCGACAGGTGACATCTTCCGCGCCAACGTGAGCGGCAATACGCCCCTCGGCCGCAAGGCCAAGGAGTACATGGACCGCGGTGACCTCGTCCCCGACGAGGTCACCATCGCGATGGTGCGGGACCGGCTGGCCGAAGAGGACGCGCAGGAAGGCTTCCTGCTCGACGGCTTCCCGCGCAACGTGCCGCAGGCGGAGACCCTCAAGAAGATCCTCTCCGAGATGGATCAGCGGCTCGACCTGGTCCTCGAGCTGGTGGTCGAGAACGACGAGGTCGTACGCCGGCTGTCCGGGCGCCGTACCTGCCGAAAGTGCGGGCGGATCTGGCACGTGGCGTTCGACCCGCCGTCCAAGGAGGGCGTCTGCGACGTCTGCGGCGGCGAGCTGTTCCAGCGTGACGACGACCGCGAGGAGACCATCAGGCACCGCCTGGAGGTCTACCAGGAACAGACCGCGCCTCTCGCGTCGTTCTACGCCGATGAGGGCATTCTGGTCGGTATCGACGCGACAGGGCCCGTCGAAGAGGTCACCGAGAGGGCGCTCGCCGCGCTTCGTCCGTTCACCGACTGATCCGGTGGGGAGGCGCGGCCGGATTCCTCGGGCGCGCCCCGGATCTACCTGCGGAGCGAAGAGTGTGGAAGAAGCGTAAGCCGGCCATTCAGATCAAGACGCCGGGCGAACTGGACGTGATGCGCGAGGCGGGCCTCGTCGTCGCCCGTACGCTCGAGCGGCTCGTCGAGGCCGTCAAGCCCGGCATCACGACGGCGGACCTCGACGCCATCGCCGAGGAGTCGATCCGCTCAGCGGGCGCGACACCGTCGTTCAAGGGCTACCAGGGGTTCCCGGCCTGCATCTGCACCTCGATCAACGAGGAGATCGTGCACGGCATCCCCAACCCGTCCAAGGTGCTCGCCGAGGGCGACGTCATCTCCATCGACTGCGGCGCGATCGTCGACGGCTGGCACGGCGACTCGGCCGTGACCGTGCCCGTCGGCGAGATCACGCCCGAGGAGCGCAGGCTCCTCGAGGTCTGCGAGGAGTCGCTGTGGCGCGGCCTGGCGGCCGGGCGGGTCGGCGGCCGGCTGAGCGACATCGGCAACGCCGTCGAGACGTACGTCCGCGGCCAGGGCGACTACGGCATCGTCGAGGAGTACGTCGGTCACGGCATCGGCACCGAGATGCACATGGACCCGGCGGTGCCCAACTATGGGCAGCCGGGCCGCGGGCCGCTGCTGGTGCCCGGCATGTGCTTCGCGGTCGAGCCGATGGTCAACCTGGGGACGGCCGAGACGATCCTGCTCGAGGACGACTGGACGGTCATCACCGCCGACGGCCGCCGCTCGGCGCACTTCGAGCACACCTTCGCCGTCACCGAGGACGGCCCGTGGGTCCTGACCGCCCTGGACGGTGGCCAGGAGCGGCTGAAGAGCGCTTGACCACCGCGCCACTTGCCGCCGGCGTTGACGCCTTGCCGTCGGTGGCGACGAGGCACCGCCCGAAACGCCGCGTACGAGACGCCAGAGCCGCCGCGTAGGGCACGCCCGATGTCCGTGGCCCGACGCTTCGGCCCGGAGCGCCTGAGGGAGCTGACAGCCGTGGTGGCGGTGGAAACGGGCGCGGCGCAGCGTAGCCTCTGGATTGTGGGAACTTGGGGGCTTCGGGAGAGGATCAACAATGGCGTTCAATCCTGAGATACGAGCCTCCGACGCGGATCGCGATCGGGTCGCTGCGGCGCTTCGGGAGCACTGTGCTCAGGGACGTATCGGCGTCGACGAGCTCAACGAGCGCCTCGACGTCGCCTACCGTGCGCGGACGCTCGGCGACCTGCAGAAGGTGACGAGCGACCTTCCCGAAGAGGACATGTACGAGCTTCCAGTGCCGGCGTACCGCCGCTCGACGCCGACGCGCCGTCCGTCGGGCGCGGTGTACCGGAAGGGCATGCGCGCGGGCTGGGCGTCGTACGCCTCGATCAACCTGGTCTGCATCGTGATCTGGCTGCTGACCGCCGTGTCGTCGGGCGCCTGGTACCCCTGGTGGATCTGGGTCGCCGGCCCCTGGGGCGCGCTGCTGCTGGCCGGCCAGTTCTTCGGATCCCACGAAGAACGCCACTGACCCGAGCCCGTCAAGAGCCGTCGGCGCCATGACCGGCGGCGGTCGGGCAGGAGTAGGGGACCTGGCTCTCGAGCGCCGACCGGCGCGTAGCCCGGCGGGCGTCAACTCCACGACGACATTTGTCCAAGACCGATGGTCGGCGGCCCGTGCATCATCCCCTGCATGAGTGAGTACGACGCCCCGCACTCGAGTGGGATGCACGTGGTCCACGACGGCCCGCGCCAGGCGCCGCCGCTGTTGCTCATCCACGGATCGGGGGCCGCGGGCGGGTGCTGGGGTCCGATGGTCCCGGCACTGGCCGGCCACCATCACGTGATCCGGGTCGACCTCCCGGGCTGCGGTCAGTCCCCGCCGGCGCCGTCATACGACGTGCCCGCGCAGGCGGGCCGGGTGGCGGCGCTGCTCGACGACCTCGGCCTTCGTCACGTCGCCGTGGCGGGGCACTCCAGCGGCGGCTACACCGCCACCGCGCTCGCCGAACAGCGCCCCGACCTGGTGAGGTCGCTCGCACTGATCAGCACCGGGCCGAGTCTCGATGCGTTCCTTCCGCAGCCTCTCCTCCTCCGGATTCTGTTGGGCCCGCCTTTCGGCCCGATTCTCTGGTCGAGGCGTTCGGACGCGGTGATCCGCAGGGGGATCAGCGTGACGGCCGCTCGCCCGGTGGACGTACCGGACGACTTGGTCGCCGGGGTACGGGGGATCACGTACCGCGCGTTCAGGGCGGTGCTGCGCCGGAACTCCGCGTACGTCGCCGAGCGGAGCGTCCCCGAGCGTCTCGCCATCCTTGAGGTCCCCGTGCTGGTGATCTTCGGCAGTGCCGACCCCCGCTGGGACCCGTCTTCGGCGCACCAGTACGACGCGGTGCCCGGCGCGCGGGTCGAGCTGCTGTCCGGAGTCGGGCACCTACCCATACTCGAGGCATCCGAGACGACCAGCGAACTGTTGCTCGGCTTCACGGCGACGGACCACTGACACCCGCTCGTGATCCCTGAGTCCTACGCTGGTCACGTGCTGTCGACCGGGACACTCGACTGGGCGTGGGTGGACGTCGCAGTCCCGCGCCCGTCAGATCGGCTGCCGGGGATCAGCATGGCCGGGTTCCGCCATCGTGCGCCCGCACATGTGGACATCGCCATGGTCGCGCACCCATCCGTCACCCTGCTCGTCGACCTGAGCGAGAAAGGCATCGTCTACGACACCCAGGGTCGGCGCCAGCGCGGCAGCGTCGTCGTCGGGCTCCTCCCCGGCGATCTTCGGGCGGTCAGCCGAGGGATCGGCGAGTGCCTCCAGATCCGGCTGGAGCCGGTCGTAGCGGCTGTGATGCTCGGCGCATCGACCGAGCTCAGCGGGACGGTGGTTTCCCTCGAGGACGTCTGGGGCCGCGACGCCGGGCGAGCCGAGGACAGGCTGCGCGCCGCCGCCTCGTGGGACGAACGGTTCACGATCGCGGCGGAGATCCTCGCTCGTCGGCTGGGCGCCCGCCCACCGGTCGATCCGGAGGTCGCCCACACCTGGCGGCGGACGCTCACCAGCCGGGGACGAGTGCGGGTCGACGGCCTGGCGGACGAGGTCGGCTGGAGCCGAAAGCGACTGTGGTCCCGCTTCCGGTCCCAGCTCGGCATAAGCCCCAAACGCGCGGCCCGACTGGTGCGGTTCGACCACGCCGCCCACCTTCTCGCGGCGGGTCACGCCGCCGCCGGCGTTGCCACCGAGTGCGGCTACGTCGACCAGTCGCACCTCCACCGCGAGGTCAAGACGTTCGCCGGCCTCACCCCCACGGCCGTGGCCGTCGCACCGTGGCTCGCGATCGACGACGTCGCGTGGCCGACTTCATGAGCCCGTCAAGAGCCGCCGGCACCGTGACCGACGGCGTATCGCCCTGGGTTCAGTCGACGCGGTTCAAGATCATAACTAACGGGCGAGCAGGGGAACGAGTACGTGCGCGTTCGGGCTGCCCCAGCCGGTGACCGGGTCGTAGCCCGGTGCCGCGGGGTAGCCGGTGATGGTCTTGTCGGAGACGGTCACGGTGTTGTCGCCCGTGGTCACGTCGTGGAAGGCCGTCCGGGCGCTGCGGCCGATGCGGTAGAGGGCCGGGTTGACGAAGCCCAGGTCGTGTCCGGCGGCCTGGTCGGCCAGGGCGATCAGCCCCGCCCAGAGTGGGGTGCTGGCGCTGGTGCCGCTGGCTCCGCGGATGGTGTACTTCTGGTCGCTCTCGCTGATGACCATCGCCATTCCGGTGCTGGGAGCGGCGTCGGCGGCCACGTCGGGCACCGCGCGGGCCGGAGCGGAAACGTCTTTCTGATAGGCGGGCCGGGAGAAGAGGTGGCTGAACCCGCCGCCGGTTCCCTGGGAGTGTGACGGGACGCTCCAGGTGGTCTCGCCGAGGTACGCGCCGGTCTCGTGGTCGGCGGTGAGGGTCGTGCCGCCGGCGGCGAGGACGAGGGGGTCCGAGGCCGGTGCGCTGACCTCCTTGACCGGGTCCCAGGCGTCCTGGGGTGTGGAGCCGGGGCAGGGCCGGCTCACGGCACCGGTGTCGCCTGAGCCGGCGACGACCGTGACGTGGCGGTCCCGCGCCGCCCGCAGGACGGCGTGCTGCCGGGTGACCTGAGCGCGGGTGAGGCAGTGTTCGCCCCAACCGGCGCTGATCGAGATCACGTCACCTTGAGCGAGGCCGCGCCGCAGGGCACCGGTCAGCGCGGCCATGGCACTGGCGGGGCTGCTCAGGGCCGTCGGCTTGACCAACACCACGCGGATCGTCGCGGCGGGCGCGACCGCGTGCAGGATCTGGACGTCTTGCACTTCCTCCGCGGTGGCCGGCCAGGGCGAGACCTTCCCGGCGAGGGTGGCGTCGACCTTGAGCCGCACGGCGGGCAGGCCGAACAGGTCGTCGAACGTCTTCATGTCCTGGCGGATGTCGCTGACCTTCGGCGGAGCCAGTTGCTCGGCGGCGAGTGCGGGGACCACGATGGTCTTGCCGCGGCCGTCGATCCCGCGGTCCAGCAGTGGCTGGATGCCGTACGCCACCCGGAGCCGGTGGGGCGTATAGCAGGTGGTCAGGGAATCGCAGGCCGTCGCCACACCGTCGGGTGGACTGGCTGATACGGGTCGGGCGGCGCCCGCGGATCCGCGCCCGGCCGCGGCGGTGAGCAGCACCGCCGCGGCGAGGCCCGTCGCGATCCGTGTCCGCGGATGCGGTGAGACGTCCGGACGGACGCCGATTCGGACGATCATCTTTCTCCTTGCCAGGGCATGCCGATAGAGCTCGTGGTGCTCAAGGGGTGGGTTTCGGGCGTCAGGCGCTGCGGCGGCTCAGCAGCCGGACCGAGACGCAGAGGAGTACGGCGGCGAGGCCGATGAACAGTGCGGCCTCGATGATCTGGAAGGTCCAGAACCGGCTCGCGGGCTGGTAGACGACCCTGAGATGCAATCCGAGCCCGCGTAGGTAGGCGTCGCCCTCGGCCGAGCCATGGAAGGGTCGCTGGGAGATTTTGTTCTCCAAGGCGGCAGAGATCGGGTGGCCGGTCTTGTCGACCAGGTCTTGGCCGAGCACCCAGCGCGGGGTTCCGGGCGAGGTCGGGATGGCACGCGGGCCCATGGTGCGGTTGACCGTTGGAGGTAGGACCTGGGTGATCGGGGTCTGGTAGCGCTGCCGCAGCCAGAATTCCACCGGAAGACGTACTGCCATGAAGGCCGCGAATGCCGCGACGATCGCGGGTACGGTGCGGCGCAGGAGCAGCCCGGCCAGGACGCCGACGGCGAACGCGAAGAGGGTGTACCCGGTGAGGGACAGCCCTTCGAGGTCGAACGCGCCTGGGGCGAACCTGCCGGAAACCTGGTCGACCGGGCTGCGGAACCAGGTGAAGACGGCACTGAGGGCAGCGGTCACCGCGACGATCCCCGCGCCGACCAGGAGGATCTTGACTGTCAGCCAGCGGATCCTGGGGACGGCCTGGGTCCAGGCCAGGCGCCAGGTGCCGTGCTCGTACTCACGGGCGAGGACGCTCGCGCCGACGATCGCGCCGATCAGGCCCGGTAGCGGGCTGAACCAGGTCGACAGGTGATTGGCGATGTCGTTGAACTGGTCCATGAACGCGTTCATTGCCGACTGGCAGTGGTCGCCGCCGGTGTCCTGGAGGAGGCAGGGACCGATGCCGTGCTGTGTGTAGGAGCTGCGGATCGCGTGGCCGTACGGCAGGAAGAGCAGGGCGGCCAGGCCGATCAGCACCAGGCCGGCGAGCGCCTGGGCGCGGTGCTGCCGCCAGGTGAGCCAGATCATCGGGCGATCTCCGTCGGTTGCTCGAGGTAGGCGAGGATGAGCTCTTCCAGCCCGACCGGGTGAGATCGCCAGGTCGGGTGCAGTTCGGGCCCGTTGGTCCCGGTGCGGACCAGCAGATCGGTGTGGCGGTCGCTGTGCGTGACCCGTACGAGCCCGGGAACCGGCGGCTCGTCGTCGGTGCGTGGCCCGGTGAGCATCCGGTGGCCGGCCAGTACGTCCTCGATCTCACCGGCGAGCTGGAGCCGGCCGTCCTTGAGGACCACCAGCCAGTCACAGACCGGCTCCAGGTCGGCGATCACATGCGAGGACAGCAGGACGGTGATCTCGTCTTCGGCGACGGCCGCCATCACGGTGCGCATGAAGTCGCGCCGCGCGATCGGATCGAGGCTGGCCAGCGGCTCGTCCAGTACGAGCAGTGCGGGCCGCTTGGCCAGGGCCAGCGCCAGCGCGACCTGGGCCTGCTGGCCGCCGGACAGTGCTCCGGCGCGCTTGGCCAGGGGGATCCCGAGCTCCTCCAGCCGCCGTTCGGCCAGCGGCTGGTCCCAGCGCAGGTTGAGCGAACGGCCCATCCGCAGCAGGTCGGCGACCGAGAAGGCCGGATAGAGCGGGTGTTCCTGGGCGACGAAGCCGACGCGGGCCAGCGCCTCGGCCGAGCCGGCGCGGGCGTCCTGGCCGAAGACCTCGACGGTGCCCTCGGTCGGGCGCAGCAGGCCGGTGACCAGCTGCAGGAGGGTGGTCTTGCCGGCGCCGTTCGGGCCGACCAAGGCGATCACCGACCCGGCGGGCAGCCGTACGGAGCAGTCACGCAACGCCCACGTCCTGCCGTACCGCATGCCCAGCCCCTTGGTCTCCAGCGCCGGGCTCATGCCACCCCCTCGGCCCGCAGCTCGTTGCGGATGGTGGCGAACATGGCCGTGACCGTCTCGTCGTCCAGCCCGGCGGCATAGGCGTCGCGAACCCACTGCTCGAGCGAGCGCCGCAACCGGGCGTACGGCCCTGGGGCCACCGGCTCGATGGAGGCGGTGATGAAGGTGCCCTGCCCCGGCCGGGCGGTCACCGTCCCTTCGTTCTCCAGCTGGCGGTAGGCCTTCACCACCGTGTTCGGATTGATCGCCAAGGCGGCGACCACCTCCTTCACCGTCGGCAGCTGATCCCCGGTCCGCAGGTAACCCAGCAACAGGGCCTGGCGCACCTGGTGGACGATCTGCAGGTAGGGCGGGACGCCGCTGGATCCGTCCAATCGGAACTGGAACATCCTTCATCCCTTCTTCTATGATGTTAGTAGAACGGTAGTGATCGTTCCGGGGTGGCGTCAAGGCGAGGTGCGAGAGGGTCGGTTGGTGCGGGGCGGAATGAAGCGGCCCCTCCGTGAGTTGGGGGAGAGGGAGTGACGCCTCCGACACGGAGTCCGGACGCGGATTTCGTATTCCGTGGGCGTGTGACGTACACTCTTTTGTCGGTCCCGTGTTGGCTCATGCCCGCACGCCTATGCTGCGTGCCGGGTGCTCCACGGAGGCCGTTCTCCTGACGAACCGATCAGTGAAGCGCGGAGGACATGCCCAAAAAAGAAGGGGCCATCGAGATCGAAGGCACCGTCGTCGAGTCGCTCCCGAACGCCATGTTCCGGGTGGAGCTCGACAACGGGCACAAGGTGCTCGCCCACATCAGCGGAAAGATGCGGATGCACTACATCCGTATCCTGCCCGATGACCGCGTCGTCGTGGAGCTGAGCCCCTACGACCTCACGCGCGGTCGGATCGTCTACCGCTACAAGTAACCACCCACTGGGGTTGCCTTCCCCGCGTATAGTCGGTTGGTGAGCGGCTTCGGCAGTGATGCCGTCGTGGCTCGCCGACGGACTCGGCAGCGCGGGGGTGACCCTGCAAGAGGAGACCCAGTGAAGGTCAAGCCGAGCGTCAAGAAGATCTGCAGCAAGTGCCGCATCATCCGTCGGCACGGCCGGGTCATGGTCATCTGCGATGACCCGCGCCACAAGCAGCGTCAGGGCTGACGACAGAGGCACCGCCGCGCCATCCACACGACGTGACATGGCGCGGCCGTACATATTCCGACGTTCCGCGGCTCCGTAAGGAGCAACCCCCGGTCGGAGGCCGGGGCCTCACCCGGGCAGGGGTGGGGGTGCGGTGCGCAGACCTCCGTGAAACAGAAGGGAACTGCCCGAGATGGCACGCCTCCTCGGCGTCGACCTCCCGCGCGACAAGCGCCTCGAGGTCGCTCTCACCTACATCTTCGGCATCGGCCGCACGCGTGCGCTCGAGACGCTGAAGGAAACCGGCATCAGCGGTGACCGTCGGGTCCACGAGCTCGGTGACGATGAGCTGATCCAGCTCCGTGACTGGATCGAGGCCAACTACCGGATCGAGGGCGACCTGCGCCGCGAGATCCAGGCCGACATCCGTCGCAAGATCGAGATCGGCTGTTACCAGGGCATCCGGCACCGTCGTGGCCTGCCGGTGCACGGTCAGCGGACGCAGACCAACGCGCGTACGCGCAAGGGCAAGAAGAAGACGGTCGCCGGCAAGAAGAAGGCCGGCAAGAAGTAGTAGTCCTCGGCCCCTCGTCCGGGGCCGACGGATCGACGACCTCCAGGAGACTTGAGAGCAGATGCCGCCAAAGAGCCGCCCCGGCGCCAAGAAGGTGCGCCGGAAGGAAAAGAAGAACGTCGCTCACGGGCACGCCCACATCAAGAGCACGTTCAACAACACGATCGTCACGATCACGGACCCCGTGGGCGCCGTGATCGCATGGGCCAGCGCCGGTCACGTGGGCTTCAAGGGCTCGCGTAAGTCGACGCCGTTCGCCGCTCAGATGGCGGCCGAGGCCGCCGCGCGCCGCGCCATGGAGCACGGCATGCGCAAGGTCGACGTCTTCGTGAAGGGCCCGGGCTCGGGCCGCGAGACCGCGATCCGGTCGCTGCAGGCGACCGGCCTCGAGGTCGGTTCCATCCAGGACGTCACCCCGGTGCCGCATAACGGCTGCCGTCCGCCGAAGCGCCGCCGCGTCTGAGTTAGGGAAGAAGAGAGATGGCTCGATACACCGGCGCCGACTGCAAGCTGTGCCGCCGCGAGAAGATGAAGCTGTTCCTCAAGGGCAGCAAGTGCGAGGGCCCGAAGTGCCCGATCGAGATCCGGCCGTACCCGCCGGGTGAGCACGGTCGTGGCCGTCCCAAGGAGAGCGAGCACATGCTCCAGCTCCGGGAGAAGCAGAAGGCCCGTCGCATCTACGGCGTCCTCGAGGCCCAGTTCGTCAACTACTACAAGGAGGCGAACCGCCGGACGGGCAAGACGGGTGACAACCTGCTGAGCCTGCTCGAGCGCCGCCTCGACAACGTGGTCTACCGCGCGGGCTTCGCCAAGAGCCGCGACATGGCCCGTCAGCTGGTCAAGCACGGCCACTTCACGGTCAACGGCCGGAAGGTCGACATCCCGTCGTTCCGCGTGAGCGAGCGCGACATCATCGAGGTGCGCCAGAAGTCCCTCGAGGACACCCCGTTCGTGGTGGCCCGGGCCGAGGTCGGCGAGCGTCAGGTCCCGGCCTGGCTCGAGGTCGTCCCCGACCGGATGCGCATCCTCGTGCACTCCATGCCGGTCCGGCAGCACATCGACGCGCCGGTCCAGGAGCAGCTCATCGTCGAGTGGTACGCCAAGCGCTGACGTCCACTCGTGCGGGCGCACGCCCCCTGGCGTGCGCCCCGCAGTGCGAGATCGCGGCAGTCATATAGCGGGCGCCGCGGGAAGGAAGTAAGAAATGCTCATCGCACAGCGACCGACCCTCACCGAGGAGCAGGTCGACGAGTTCCGGTCGCGGTTCACGATCGAGCCGCTGGAGCCGGGCTTCGGCTACACCATCGGCAACTCGCTCCGCCGTACGCTCCTGTCCTCCATCCCGGGTGCCGCAGTCACCAGCATCCGGATCGAGGGCGTCCTTCACGAGTTCTCCACGATCCCGGGGGTCAAGGAGGATGTCACCGACATCATCCTGAACCTCAAGGAGCTCGTCGTCTCCTCCGAGCACGACGAGCCGGTCGTGATGTACCTCCGCAAGCAGGGCCCCGGTGAGGTCACCGCCGCCGACATCGCGCCGCCGGCCGGTGTCGAGGTGCACAACCCCGAGCTTCACATCGCCACGCTGAACAACAAGGCGAAGCTGGAGATGGAGCTCACCGTGGAGCGTGGCCGTGGCTACGTCTCCGCCGCCCAGAACAAGCAGCCGGGTCAGGAGATCGGCCGGGTTCCGATCGACTCGATCTACTCCCCGGTGCTGAAGGTCACCTACAAGGTCGAGGCGACGCGTGTCGAGCAGCGCACCGACTTCGACCGGCTGATCGTCGACGTCGAGACCAAGCCCGCGATGCTGCCGCGCGACGCGGTGGCGAGCGCCGGCAAGACCCTGGTCGAGTTGTTCGGCCTGGCCCGGGAGCTCAACGTCGAGGCCGAGGGCATCGACATGGGCCCGTCCCCGACGGACGCCGCGCTCGCGGCGGACCTGGCGCTGCCGATCGAGGAGCTCAACCTCACGGTTCGGTCCTACAACTGCCTCAAGCGCGAGGGCATCCACACCGTGGGTGAGCTCGTGGCCCGCAGCGAGCAGGACCTCCTCGACATCCGCAACTTCGGTGCCAAGTCGATCGAAGAGGTCAAGCAGAAGCTCAACGACATGGGCCTCACGCTCAAGGACTCCCCGCCCGGGTTCGACCCGACCGCGGCGGCGGACGCCTACGGCGACGAGGACCAGAGCTACGCGGAGACCGAGCAGTACTAGTCATTTCGGTCGCGGGCGGCTCCTCCGGGGGCCGCTCCGCGGTCACCGACACTCGGCGAGGCGTACGGCCTCGCCGGACCGACACCGGTACCTCGTACGGCCGGTGCGGGTTGAAACAAGGAGAGGGATTCATGCCCACGCCCACCAAGGGCCCTCGTCTCGGTGGCAGCCCGTCGCACCAGCGGCTGATCCTGGCGAACCTCGCCACGGCCCTGTTCGAGCACGGCCGCATCACGACGACCGAGGCCAAGGCCCGGCGGCTGCGTCCGCTGGCGGAGAAGCTGATCACCAAGGCGAAGCGCGGTGACCTCGCAGCGCGGCGTCAGGTTCTCACCGTCGTGAAGGACAAGGGCGTCGTCCACACGCTCTTCACCGAGATCGGCCCGCGGTTCGAGAACCGCCCCGGCGGTTACACCCGGATCACCAAGCTCGGCCCGCGCAAGGGCGACAACGCCCCGATGGCGCTGATCGAGCTGGTGGAGGAGGCCGCGCCGTCCGCGGTGACGACCCGGACGACGGCCGCTCCGGCCACGGAGGCCCCGGCGCCCGCCGCCGAGGAGGCCGAGGAGACCCCGGCGGCCGAGGCTCCGGCCGAAGAGGCTCCGGCGGACGAGACCGAGCCTGACGAGAAGAAGTAGCCCGACGTTTACGACGACGCCCGCCGTGCCCCTACGGGACGGCGGGCTCGTTGTTTGAAAGACTTGTGCTTCGACCTGCTCTTCCGCCGGCGGCGGGAGGCTCGACCATTCATGAAGGGGAAGCCGGTGGACCGCTCCGCCTCGCGCGGATGGCCGCGGCTCAATGGCCTCCTCGGCTCGCTCACGGTAACAGAAGGGGGGCGGCGGCGTTCCCGGTTCGGTGCTTGACCGAAGGCCGGACGCCGCGATCCCGATGACCGCTCTGGTACGTCTCCGGCTCGACCTCGCCTACGACGGGGCGGGCTTCGCCGGCTGGGCGCGTCAGCCCGGACGACGGACCGTGCAGGGCGTCATCGAGGACGCCCTGGGGCGGGTGCTGCGGCTCGACCCGCCGCCGGTGCTGACGGTCGCGGGCCGTACGGACGCCGGGGTCCACGCGCGCGGCCAGGTGGCGCACGTCGTCGTCCCGGTCGCCGCCTACGCCCAGATCAACGGCACGCTGCCGCGGCGCATGGCGGGCGTTCTCCCGCCCGACGTCCGGATCTGGCGCATCGAGCAGGCGCCGGAGGGCTTTGACGCGCGGTTCTCCGCGCTGTCGCGCCGGTACGCCTACCGTGTCTGCGACAACCCGGTCGGCGTCGATCCGCTGCGGCGTCATGAGGTGCTCTGGCACCCGCGCCCCCTCGACCTGGACCGGATGAACGCCGCGAGCGCGCTGCTGCTGGGCGAGAACGACTTCGCCGCGTACTGCCGCAGGCGCGAGGGCGCGACGACGATCCGGCGGTTGGTGCGCTACGACTGGGAGCGCGAGTCGGCCGACGTCGCCGTCGCGACCGTCGTCGCCGACGCGTTCTGCCACTCCATGGTCCGGGCCATCGTCGGCGCGCTGCTGGCGGTCGGGGACCGTCGTAGGCCGGTCGAGTGGCCGGCGGCGGTGCTGGCCGCGGGCACCCGCGACTCGGCGGTCCAGGTGCTCCCGCCGCACGGCCTGTCGCTGGAGGAGGTCACCTACCCGGAGGCCGGGCTGCTGGCCAGCCGGGCCCAGGAGACCCGCCGGGTACGCGTCCTCGGCGTGACACCGGCGGAGGAGCGCCAGGCCGGCTGACACGGACGAATGACGACGCCGGGCGTGCACCACGTGTGCACACCCAGCGTCGTCGTGATGATGGTCGGGCGATGGCGGAGCCGGTGTACTCGAACTGAGTGAGCCGTCGGTCGTTCCGGGCCGGCGCGCGCCGCCGACCCGTCCCGCTCAGTCGCCCTTCTGGCGAGCCTCGATCGGCTTGATCGTCGTGTCGCGGAAGCCGGTGCTGACGTCCTTGAGGGTCTTGTCGTCCGGCTTCGGCTTGTGCGCGTCGGCGTACATGGCGTACGCGTAGATGATGTACCGGCCGCGCACCACGCTCACCGGGTATCCGCCACCCTGGTCGATCTTGGGGGCGTCGGTCGCCTTCATGCCGCGGAACCACTCGTAGTGCGCCGTGTCCTGGGACTTCATCGCGGAATATGCGGCGGCGTCCGTCGGCATCGCCGCGATGCCGGTGGTCACGGCGATCTTCTTGTCGTCGGAGACGAAGGTCGCCCGGACGACCCTGCGGCAGTGCTGGCGGGTCAGCTCGTCGCTGAACGCTCCGTTGGCGGCCAGGTCGCAGTGGTCGTTGGGCACGGTCTTCATCAGGACGAAGGTATGCCCGGCCACCTGGATCTTGGTGTTGGGGAAGACCTCGTTGACGCCCAGGGGCGTCGGATCCTTCTTCTCGTCCCTGATGTCGATGGGCGTCGGCTTGGGCTTCGGCTTGGGTTTCTCGGACGTCTTGGCGGGTGTCGGAGAGGTCACGACAGGCGTCGGCGTCGGCTGCGTGGCATGCGTCGGCGGGGCAGTGTGCTTCTTCGGCGCGTCGTCGGACATCGTCGTGTAGGCGAGGACACCGCTGCCCCCGAGCAGCAGCGCCGCCAAGGCGCCGCCGCCGATGAGGACCGCCCCGGGCACACCGGCCCCGCCCCGCCCTGACCGGCCGGGCCAGCGAGGTCCGCGCGGCCCGCCGGGCTCTCCGGAGCCGATCTGAGGTGTCGGCCGGGTGGCGTCCATCTCGGGCTCGGGCTCCGGCTCCGCCGCCTCGTCCGGGACCGTCCCCGGCGGGAGGATCGCGTCGGGGGTGAGCGGCGGCGTGGTGCTCTCCGCCGCGGACAGCGGCGGTTCGCCCTCGCGGCGCGCCACCGACCTGCTCGGCTCCGGCTCCAGCACGTCCGTCACGGTCTTCTCGGCCGCGTCAGCGGCCATGTCCGCGAACGGGGACGCCGCCCCGGCGGCCGGGCCGGACGGCGTCGGAGCGGAGCCGTACGGGGTCGCGAACGACACGGTTGCGTTTGCGTCCGGATCGGGAGGGAAATGCCCGGGGCGCGGGGGTGGCGCGGTCATGCTCTCCTCGACGTCGGGCGTCGGGGGCGGTCCGGGAGGGGCCGGGTCGCCCGGCGGCGCATCGGCGGTCTGGGGTGTGACGAGGGGGGCCTCGGTCAGGGGGTCGCCGCCGCCGGGCCCCGGCGGTGCCGGGGGCGGCGGATACGGCGGCGGAGGCTCCGGCCCTTCCTTTTCGGACGGTACGAAAGTCTCGTCACGGCCAGACATGGGTCACTAGATTATTAGCGAATGGCGTTCATTATGCCGGTTTGCCGACCATTGACCGATAGTTCAGGGCTGGTCGCAGATTGCTACCTACTGTCGCATTCTGTACAAACGCGGTGACGCCGGAGTAATCGCTCGTGGCGATCTTCTTTCCGTTCGGGTACTGCACCCAGCTCATGATCAGATAATGGCCCTCGGGATCGGCGGTCGTGAGCGACAGGCCCTTACCGATCTTGCTGGTGCTGCCCGCACCCGGCAGCGGCAGAATGTACGCGTCCTTCGGGCGGGACGCCTTCTGCGCGGCACTGGCCACGCTGTCCGTCTTGAGGTTGAGCACGCCGATGGTGCCGATGAACTTGCCATTGCTGAACGTCGCCCGCAGCACCTGGGTGCAGCCCGCCCGCTTGATGGCCTTGGTGAAGGTCGTGCCGTGCACGGCCGTCGTGCACTTGGGGTCCGCGCGGCGCGTCGTCAGCACGTAGCTGCGGCCGCCCGCCTTGAACTTCTTGTTCTTGAAGACCTCGTTCAGCGTCAGCGGCTCCGGGTCGGTCGCCCGGCTCGCGAGCCGCTCGCCCTTTCCGGTCTCGGTCGGCGTGGGCGTCGGGTTCGCCGTCGGCGACTGTTTCGGGGCGGCGGCCGCCTTGGTGCTCGCCGCCGGCTTCGGCTTGCCGTCACCGCCGCCGGACAGCGCCAGGGCCGCTCCACCGCCGAGGACCACGACGCCGGCGACGACGGCCGCACCGATGATCAGGGGCTTCTTTCCGGAGCCGGACCGTTCCTCGCCGCCAGGGGCGAAGGGCGCCGCCTCCTCGCCGTACCCGCCCGGGCCGTCGCCGTACCGGCCCGGGTCTCCAGGAGGCCCGTAGCCGCCCGCTCCGCCCCCGTACGGGCCTTCCGCGGAGCCACCGGCCTCCTGGCCGTAGAACCGTGTCTCCTGGTCGGAGCCGCTCGGCTGCTGAGCGCCGTAGGGAGAAGCCCCGCTCGGCTGCTGAGTGCCGTAGGGAGAAGCCTGGTCGTACGAGGGTGGGCTGCCGTATCGGTTCGCGGGCTCCTCGTCCTGGCGAGCGTCGGTGCCGTACGGGCGATCGAATAGAGAGCCGCTGCCGGTGGCCTGGTCCTCGGCCGGGCCGTACTGCGACTGCGGCGGCTGCGGGGGGCCCCAGCCGCCGGGTTGCTGTTTATCACCCGGAAAAGCCATGAAAGCGACCCTACCTGGTCGAATGCGTGATCAGGCGATCACTGATAGCCGAAGTCCTGCGTCCACCAAGGGCCGCCCGAACCGTACGCGACGCCGATTCCGACGGCCTTGAGCTTGCAGTTAAGGATGTTCTCCCGGTGCCCCGGACTGTTCATCCACCCTTGTATAACGGCCGCCGCAGTCGGGTAGCCCTTCGCGATGTTCTCCGCGCCGGGGGTCGTGTAACCGGCCGCCTTGATGCGGTCCCAGGGGCTCCGCCCGTCCTGCGAGTTGTGGTCGAAGTAATTTCGGTCACGCATGTCCGCCGAGTGCAGCCGGGCCGCGGTCCGCAGCCGTGTGTCCACCCGCAGGGCCGTGCAGCCGTGCTGGGCGCGCTGGACGTTGGTGAGGCGGACGGCCTCGCTCTCCGCCCGGGCGGCGGCCGTCGTCCCCCCGGTCGTTGGGGCGGTGGCGGTCTTGGTCGACCGGGTGGCGCTGTGCGAGGGCGACTTCCGCTTCTTGGCCGGGCTCTTGGACCGGTGGGGCGTCGCGGACGGGCGCGCGCTGGGGGTGGAAGGGTGGACCGCCGCGCCCTGGGGGCTGGGGACGACGAGGTCGCGGGCGGGGCTGGTGATCGGCGACGGAGAGTGCCGCTGCGCGGCGTTCCAGAGTGAACGGGCGGCGAAGCCGCCGGAGACGAAGACCGCGATCGCCAGCAACACGAATGCCTGGACGCGGCGTTTCACGCGCTTCGCGGACAGGGGAGCCTCCTGGGGGGAGCGGAGGACCAGCACTATATGCCCGCGAAGCACGCCAAGTGCGACGTTCTTGGATACTCCCAGGTATATGGTGTCCAAGAGGGACAGCCGTACGATCGTCGCGTCTGACGACGGAAGGGCGGCTCGCGGCGCTCACTTTGCTCGCTGGCGCGTGGGCCGGTATTCTGCTAGTTCGTTGTGTGCGTCAGCGTGCCCGTGATCGGGTCGCTCGACCCACCGGGCCTGCGGCGGCACAGACCGTCCGGCGGACCCAGTCTCTGTTGTCAGACACGAAACGAAGGCTTACGACCGTGCGCACCTACACCCCTAAGCCTGCTGACGTCCAGCGTCAGTGGCACGTCATCGATGCGACCGATGTCGTGCTGGGTAGGCTGGCCAGTCAGGTCGCGACGCTGCTTCGGGGTAAGCACAAGCCGATCTACGCCCCACACCTCGACACGGGTGACTTCGTCATCATCATCAACGCCGACAAGGTGGCGCTGTCGGGCAAGAAGCTCGAGCAGAAGAAGGCCTACCGCCACTCCGGCTACCCCGGCGGTCTGCGCTCCATGGCCTACGCCGACCTGATGAAGAAGAACCCCGAGCGCGCCGTGGAAAAGGCGATCAAGGGCATGCTTCCCAAGAACACGCTGGGCCGCAAGATGGCCAGCAAGGTGAAGGTCTACGCCGGCCCGAACCACCCGCACCAGGCGCAGCAGCCGGTTCCCTACGACATCAAGCAGATCGCGCAGTAACGCGCGGCATCGAAAGAGATCTGAGGAGTACCGTGGCCGAGCCCACCGGTGTCGAGACGCCCATTGAGGGCGCCGAGTTCGAAGAGTACGTGGGGGACTACACCTCCGAGTCCGCGGAGGTCGTCGTTGAAGACGCTCCTCGCCCGGTGCTGACCGGCCCGGCCGCCGGCACCGGCCGCCGCAAGGAGGCCATCGCGCGCGTCCGCATCGTCCCGGGCTCCGGCAAGTGGACGATCAACGGCCGCTCCCTGGACACGTACTTCCCCAACAAGGTCCACCAGCAGGTCGTGAACGAGCCGTTCGTGACCCTCGGCCTTGAGGACCAGTTCGACGTCATCGCCCGCGTGGGCGGCGGCGGCGTCACCGGCCAGGCCGGTGCGCTGCGGCTGGGCATCGCCCGCGCCCTGCAGCTGGTCGACCCCGACAACCGCCCGGCCCTGAAGAAGGCCGGCTTCCTCACCCGTGACGCGCGGGCGAAGGAGCGGAAGAAGTACGGCCTCAAGAAGGCCCGTAAGGCTCCGCAGTACAGCAAGCGTTGATCCTGCCTGTCCGCCGCTCCGACCGTTCCGCCCGTGTGGCGGCCCGGGTCGGCGGACAGGATCTCGGCGGTCCCGCCACGCGGCGGGGCCGCTGATCGCTTTTCTTCCGCGGTCGCGTCTCGGCGAGCGGATCGGGGCGCGGCCAGTCCGTGCTTTCGATCGTGGGGTGTTGTAGTGGCGCGTCTGTTCGGGACCGACGGCGTACGTGGGGTCGCGAATCGCGACCTGACGGCTCACCTCGCGCTCGACCTGTCGGTCGCGGCCGCCCGCGTCCTCGGCGAGGTCGGCGCGTTCGAGGGACATCGGCCCGTCGCGGTGGTCGGCCGGGACCCGCGCGCCTCCGGTGAGTTCCTCGAGGCCGCCGTCGTCGCCGGCCTCGCCTCCGCCGGCGTCGACGTCCTCCGGCTCGGCGTGCTCCCCACCCCCGCCGTGGCGTACCTCACCCAGTCGCTCGGCGCGGACCTCGGCGTCATGCTCTCCGCGTCGCACAACCCCGCGCCCGACAACGGCATCAAGTTCTTCGGGCGCGGCGGGCACAAGCTCCCCGACGACATTGAGGACCAGATCGAGGCTCACCTCGGCCAGGAGTGGGCCGGCCCGACCGGACCCGGCGTGGGGCGGGTCCGCGACGCGCAGGGCGAGGTCGAGAGCTACATCGCCCACCTGCTGTCGACGCTGCCCGGCTCCCTGGACGGCGTGCGCGTCGTCGTCGACTGCGCCCACGGCGCCGCCTCGGGCGTCTCCCCGGAGGCCCTGCGCCGCGCCGGCGCGTCCGTCGTCGCCATCGGCGCCTCGCCCGACGGCCTGAACATCAACGACGGCTACGGCTCCACTCACATGGAGCGGCTGCAGCGCGCGGTGCTCGAGAACGGCGCGGACGCCGGCATCGCCCACGACGGCGACGCCGACCGCTGCCTCGCCGTCACCGCCTCCGGCGAGGCCATCGACGGCGACCAGATCATGGCGATCCTCGCGCTCGAGCTGCGGGACGCCGGCAAGCTGCCCGGTGACACGGTCGTCGCCACGGTCATGTCGAACCTCGGGTTCAAGCTCGGCATGCGCGACCAGGGCCTGAGCGTCGTCGAGACGGCCGTCGGCGACCGCTACGTCCTGGAGGCGATGAAGGCCGGCGGATACGCCTTCGGCGGTGAGCAGTCCGGCCACGTCATCATGCTCGACCACGCCACCACCGGCGACGGCGTGCTCACCGGACTGCACCTCCTGGCCGCCGTCGCCCGCCGGGGCCGCCCGCTCGACGAGCTCGCCAAGGTGATGACCCGGCTGCCGCAGGTGCTCATCAACGTCAAGGGCGTCGACAAGTCCAAGGCGAAGACGTCCCTGGAGCTGGCCGCCGCGGTCGAGGCCGCCGAGACCGAGCTCGGCGACAGCGGACGGGTGCTGATCCGTCCCAGCGGCACCGAGCCGATGGTCCGCGTCATGGTCGAGGCCCCCGAAACGGAGCAGGCCCGCGCCGTCGCCGAGCGCCTCGTCGAGGTCGTCCGAACCGCTCTCTGACCACCGGAGCGACTCCTGGTCCGAGTGCTCCGACCATCGTCATCACTTTACGTAGGTAGCCGATACGTCCAGCGTGGGTGCGGGTAGACGTCGATCATGACGGCCGTGCCGCCGAGCGGCGGTCACGACGAGACGAAGGTCGGGCACCTATGGCATCAGTGGCGCGTGTCACCGAGATCAGCGCCATCTCGGAGAAGAGTTTCGAAGACGCGGTGAAGGTCGGCATCAGCCGGGCGGGAGAGACGCTGCGCAAGCTCCAGTCCGCGTGGATCAAGGAGCAGCAGGTGCAGTTGTCCGAGAGCGGCGAGGTCACCGGTTACAAGGTGAACATGCTGGTCACCTTCGTGCTGGAGTGACCCGGCGAGCCGAGCCGCTCGGCGGACGCCGGGCCGCGCCGTTCAGGCGGTCAGCAGCCCGGCTCCGAGGCTGAGCACGCCCGCGGCGAGGGAGAGCGCTCCTATCCACACCACCCAGATGAACCGGTTGGGTCCCGTGGCGTTCCGTCCCGCCGAGGCGGCGAAGAATCCCGCGGACATGAGGATCGCCGCGACGGGCACGCCCAGCCGGGCCACCCACAGCAGCACGCCGCTCAGGCCGGTGGCGTCCGCGTAGAGCAGGCCGATCAGGCTGAGCAGCACGAGGACCCCGGCGTGCCCGTGGCCGGCGCGCGCGAAGGACTTCTGGAAGTCGGTCATCGGCACCCCGCCACGGGCGATCTTGGTCATGAACCAGCCGCCGATCTCGATGGTGACGATGGTGAGCAGCACGGCACCGGCGATCATCCGCGACTCGGTGCTGAGGGTCAGGGCGTGCATGGCGGTCTCCTAGTGTGTGGGCGCGAGGTCGGCGGAGCCGCCGCGCAGGCGCTGAGTGAGGCGCCGGAGCGCCGTGGCGTCGGCCGATCGGGTCGCCCAGAGTGCGACGGCGATGTAGAGGACCTGCTCGACGATGCGCGGCCACAAGGACGTCGGCTTCTCGCCGTGGAACGGCACGTGGTCGACGGCCGCGTAGATGTTCGCGGGAAGCAGCAGGATGAACAGGGCGACCAGCGCGATCCCGGCGACCTGGCGCGTCGCGGGGATGACGAGCCCGACCGCGCCCAGGAGTTCGAGCACTCCCGTCAGGTACACCATCGCGTCGGCGAACGGCACGAACGGCGGGACCATCCGGACGAGGTCCGCGTGGTTCGGCATTGCGGTGACGCTCGCCGGAACGAAGTGCGCGCTCGCGGTCATGACGAGCATGAGCGCCAGCGCGTGCGCCGCACTGGCCGACCAACCGCCGAACCGGCGTACGCCGAGCGCCCCGAGCAGGCGGAAGCCGAGCAGGCCACCGGCGAGAACGAGGTAGACCATGGTTCTCCGATCACAACGGATAGCGTCACTATCCAATCTTGGATACTGCAACTATCCAATAATGCGGAGAATTCCGCAAGACGCCGGCGCGCGGGGGTCAGTTCCGTGTGCGGGCGGCCGCTCGCTCGGCCACGCGCCGGATCACGCCGGAGCCCGGGGAACCGCCGAAGACGTGCGACAGCGGGTGGACGAGCCGGGCGCCGGGCACGCGCAGCGCACCCATGAACGCGAACCTCGTACCGTCCTCCTCGGCCACTGCCGCCATCCCGCCGAGCAGGAATCGGCTCTGCATCCAGCACCATCCCGGGCGGAGCACGCCGTCGAACCGCGCTCGTTGCCCGAACCGTCCCCGTGCCAGCGCCTCGAACCGGTCCCCGTCCGCCCGGGTGACCCGCATGGTGCGAACATCGGTGAGCAGGCGCGGGAATTCGTGCTCGAGGTCGGCGGCGACCGCCCACACCTCGTCGAACAGCAGAGCCACCACGTCCTCGGCGTACACCGCGTCGAGGACGACCCCTGACATCGGCTGGCAAAGGCGACTTGCCGGGGCGATTGGTCGTCTGCCCGCGGCTCTCTGTGAGTTGCTGTTAACTTACGCGCCATGTCGACCAGCCGTGTGAAGCGGGCGTTGAGGTACCGCTTCTACCCGACGCCCGAGCAGGCCGCCGAGCTTGCCCGGACGTTCGGGTGTGTGCGGAAGGTCTACAACATGGCGCTGACCGCCCGTACCGAGGCGTGGCATGTCCGCGGCGAGCGGATGAACTACAACGTGATGTCCGCGCTGCTGACGGCCTGGAAGAAGACCGAGGAACTGGCCTTTCTGAATGAAGTGTCCTGCGTGCCGTTGCAGCAGGCACTGCGCCACTTGCAGACGGCGTTCACGAACTTCTTCGCCAAGCAGGCGAGGTACCCGCGCTTCAAAGCGAAGAAGAAGTCGCGGAAATCCGCCGAGTATACGCGTAGCGCCTTCCGGTTCCGCGACGGCGAGCTGACCCTGGCCAAGATGACCGAGCCGCTGGCCATCGTCTGGTCGAGGCCATTGCCGGATGGTGTAGAGCCCTCGACCGTGACCGTTTCCCAGGATTCCGCTGGCCGCTGGTACGTATCGGCCCGTGAGCAGCAACCGAACGGCCAACGGCGATAGCGAGCCGGTGCGGGCGGAGTTACCGCCGTCCACCGTCCGAATGCGGGTGGCCCATCTGTCGATCAGGACTGAGGGGGCGGGGTCCTTGGGCCGGGCAGCAGGTCGGCCAGTGCGGTGCGCACGGCGACTCGGCTCACCCCGTGCTCACGCGCGAGCCCCGCGATCGAGGCGCCCTGGTCACGGAACGCCGCCCGTACTTCCTCGAGCTGGTCTCCGGTGAGTGCGGGTGGCCGGCCGCGGTAGCGGCCTTCGGCTTCGGCCGCGGCGATCCCTTCGGCGGTCAGTTCGTTTTGCAGGTCGCGCTGGAACTGCCCGACGGCGGTGATCACGTTGATGATCAGGGCGGTGGTGGCGTCGTCGTCGGCCAGGTCGTGGAAGTTGGACAGCGGCCCGGACAGGACTCGTAGCACGACGCCGCGGGCCTGGCACCAGTCCCGGACGGCGTGGATGTCCATCAGGTCGCGGCAGAGCCGGAACAGCTCTGAGACGGTGAGGGTGTCGCCGGGGTGGGCGGCGGAGGCGACCTTGGCGAACGCGGGACGTTCCAGTGCGGGGATCTTGGAGGTGGTCGCCGGGTCCTCGAACAGCAGCACCCCCTCGGCCGGGTGGAATCCCTCGGCGACTCCTTCGGTCCGGACCAGCAGGCCGGCCTCGGTGAGGATGTGCCGCTGCCGGAGCAGTGACTGGGTCGCGGTGGACGAGCGAGAGTAAACGATCCGCACCGGCGCTCCTCGGTCGTACGGAGCCCCGTTCTATCTGTCGGGAAATCCTGTCGTCAATTAATACCCGGATCGGGCCACCCGGCGGGGTGTTTCATTCCCTGTTGTCCGGTTTTTCTGGCCGTCTCGGTGTGCTTCGCATGGATGTCGTCAAACCTTCTAATAACGACAGGCGGGGCCAGATTCCTGGACATCTGTGGCCCCGCCGCGTCTGTGCCAGCGGGCGGCGCTGGCGTCTCCACGCCACGAGGGGAATCGCACACCCAGCTCAGCGCGGCGCAGTTGGAGCGAGTGGGTGCGGTCGGCGACCAGTGTCAGGGTCAGTCCTGCTTCAGGATGCGGAAGTGGTGGGCCACCGTCGATTTGGTGACTCGACTGCCTACCCCGAGCCGAGTTGCAGCGTTGTGTTAACTCCTGTTGCTGGTCGTAACTGCGTTATTGACTGGGCAGTTGCCCTCGCTACGGCCACACGCGGCGAAGTCACAGAGGCGGCACAGCCAAGGCTGTGGACGGTCGTTGGTGGGGGCGGAGCGTTCCTCAATGCTGGCGAGGGTCACCGTGGTCAACATCGTGTCCAGCGCTGCCGCAAGATTGTCGATCTCGTCCGTGGACAACGCGGACAGCGCGCTCGCCAGTGACTTCTCGCGCGTTTGAAGTATCCGTGCGGCCGTCCGCCGGCCACGTTGGGTCAGGACAACGCAGACAGCCCGTCCATCCTGTGCTCCGACGCGGTCGACGAGGCCTTTGGCGACGAGACGGTCGACGAGACGGACGGTGCCCGAGTGGGTCAGGCCGAGCACGGAGCTCAGCTGCGTTACCGATCCGCCGTCGAGGAACTCGTGCATCGCGACGAGTGCGGCCGGGGCCGACGGGCCGAGCGTCGCAATCGCTTCGACGGCGGTGTTCATCCGGTCGGCGACTACGAGGCTCAAGGCACCGAGGACGTTGGCTGCGTGCTGGCGGCTTGACTTGGTTCGCGACATGGCCCTAGCTTATATGTATGAGTCACACACAATCTACAAGAGGACGCGGCGAATCGACGGCGGAGCTGTCGATGGTCAATATCGACAGCTCTGACCCAGCCGGACTGGCGCGGTTCTACGCGGCCGCGCTGGGTTGGGAGGTCACCTACAGCGACGACAGCTACGGGATGGTCGAAGGCAACGGCATCAGGATCGGCTTCGGCAAGGTCGAGGGATTCCAGCCCGTGCAGTGGCCCGACGCGGCCGGCGCCAAACGCTTCCACCTCGACCTGCAGGTCGACGACCTCGACGAGGCGGCCGAGAGCCCGTGCGCGATCGGAGCCAGTCAACCTGACTTCCAACCCGGCGCCGGGCGCTGGCGGGTGCTGCTCGATCCCGACGGCCAACCGTTCTGCCTGAGTCCCCGTCCTGCTGCCACGCCGTAGCGTCGCGCCGTGTCCGATCTCACGGAGCTTCTCGTCCAGGACGCCGAGGCGTGGCACGTTTGGCTGGACAGCCACCATGCCGACCACCCTGGGGTCTGGCTGGTGCTTCACAAGAAGGGCGGACAGACGACGGCCCTGACCTACGCGGAAGCGCTCGACGAAGCGCTGTGCTTCGGCTGGATCGACGGACAGATCGCTCGACGCGACGACGACAGCTATCGCCAGCGCTTCACGCCCCGTCGGCCGAACAGCCCTTGGTCCGCGCGCAACGTCGAGCACGTCGCCCGCCTCGCCCAGGCCGGACGGATGCGGCCGGCCGGAGTCGCGGCCGTCGATGCGGCCAAGGCGCAAGGACGGTGGCAAGCGGCCTACCGCGGGCAGGCCGACATGAAGACCCCGCCCGATCTAGCTCAGGCGCTGGCGGCCAATCCCGCCGCGGCCGCGACCTTCGACCAACTGGACGCAGCCAACCGCTACGCCATCGTCTACCGACTCAACGCCGTCAAGCGCGCGACGACCCGGGACCGCAAGCTGGCCGAGTACGTCGACATGCTCGCCCGCGGCGAATCCCTCCATCCCCGCAAGCCCCGGACCGACCGTCGGTGACTGTTGGGGTCGCGCCCAACGCCGAAGGCGCATCGTGACCGATGGTCGTTGATGCCTGCCGACATGACCGAAAACTCCTCGACCGAAAAGCCCATTACGACGACGATGACCTCCGCCAAGGTGCGTTAGATGACGGGCCCGGATGGGCGCACGTAACCGACGAAGGGCAAGGACCCATGGAAGCACGCATGAAGAGCGTGGCGAATCCCGACGTGATCACAGGCATCACGCATCTCCACAAGGCGATCCACGCCGGTGGCGTCGACCCGCTCGTGCTCGAGCTGGTCCATCTGCGGGCCAGCCAGATCAACGGCTGCAGCCCGTGTGTGTTCGCCGGCGTCCAGTCGGCGAAGAAGCATGGAGAGACCGACGAGCGGCTGCACAACGTGGTCACCTGGCGCGAAACCCCGTTCTTCACCGAGGAGGAGCGGGCAGCGCTCGCGCTGACCGAGGCCGCCACCCGGATCCAAGACGGCGCGCCGGGCGTGACCGACGAGATCTGGGACGCTGCTGCCACCCACTTCGACGAGAACCAGATGTCCGCGATCATCCTGAACATCGCAATCACCAACTTCTTCAACCGGATCAACCACACGATCCGGGAGCAGGCCGGCAAGACCTGGTGAAGGCGGGCGGGCGTCATCCGTCCAAAGGCCGCGGTGACGACGTAGCGAAGGACGTGATCGGCCAGCTCCACCGCTGACCGATCCAGCGCCACTTCCGGCAGGCCCCCGTCCTGGGCTCCCACCTTCGGCCGGGGGGTTCTGCATGTTGACGTCTGTTGCCGCACTTGAGGCAACAGGGAAGTCGTATGCAACCATGCCCCCGCTCAAAGAGGAGGGCTACCTGCGGAAACAGCTCAGATGGCGGCCGGTGGGAGCTCCCTTACTAACAGGCCGCTTCCTGAGATGAGCGCGGCGCGATCCCCGCGTAGGTGATCCACCGGCCTGGCGGCTGGGGACACGCTGGGGAGCGGAGGATCAGCCGGATCAGGAACCAAGTCGCTGGGCTCGCGCCTGCGGGCTCTCCTCCACCATGAGCCGGGGAAGTCCCGGAGGCAATCCGGCGGGGGGTGCCGTCTCATAGCGCCACACCGGGCCGCCGTCGTCGCCGGCGGCAGCACAGATGAACAACGCGTGAGCCTCATGATCCCGGGCACCGGCGAGGGCCTTGGCGAGATTACCGACCGCCTCCTCCGCGGTGACGCTGCCTTGCACCCTGGCCAGCTGCCACAGCCGCAGCGGCTTCTCGGGGGGCGCGTCCTTGGGCTGAGCGCATACCCAGACCTCGCCAGCCCCCGTCTGTGGCCCGATCTCGCACGCCTGAACCGAGGCGATCGCGTCGGCAGGCACCACCCATTGATCGTCTCCACGTACCCACACACGTGCAGCGTCCGTCATAACCCGACGATAGGCCGCCGCAGTTGGTCGGAGCAGCCCCTAACCCGAGATCATCCTCATGCGGGTTGGGGGGTTGGAGCCTGGCGTGGCCTGTCGCGGGAGTCTCATTCCTCGTCGTCGTCGGGTGCGTCGGGGTCGCGCAGGTCGCGGATGGCGCCGGGGGCCAGGTCCGGCAGGAGGAAGTTGTAGGCGCCGTGCACGCCGAGGTGCTTGCGCACGAACGGGCTGAGTCGGGCCATGTCCTCGTCTCGGACCGGGTACCCGTGGGCCTTGAGCTGGCGGACGGCGGCGTCAAGGTAGACAGTCGTCCATAGAACCACGCAGTTCAGAACAAGTCCGAGGACGCCGAGCTGGTTTTCAAGGCCCCGTTCGTAGCGGTGGTACAGCTCGCCCTTGCGGCCGTGGCAGATCTTGCGGGCCAGGTCGTGGCGGCCTTCTTGCAGGTTGCGGATGTGCTTGATGTCGCGCCGGTAGGTCTCGTCGGTGTCGATGAAGGCCAGGATGTGCAAGGACTTGAAGATGCGGCCGTAGGCGGCGATGGCCTCCCCCAGCGCGGTGGGGTGGCCGTCGCGCTGCAGCATGGTGACCACGTCGTAGGCGCGGACCTCGCCGGTGTAAATGGAGGCGACCACGCGCAGAATGTCGCCCCAGTGCTTGCGGATCTTCCGCAGATCGATCTTCCCCCGGGCGAAGGTGTTCAGCGGCCCGTAGTCGGCGCCGGCGCTGATCCGCCAGCCCTTCTGGTCGGGCAGGTCCGCCAGCGCGGGCCGGTAGGAGATCCCCAGCAGTTCCAGCAGCCCAAAGACCAGGTCACTGTAAGACCCGGTGTCCGAAACGACGATCTCGGGGAGATCGCCGCCGTCCAGGCCGAAGATGACGTCGACCATGTGCAGGGAGTCCCGGATCGTCCCGGACACGATCTTCGCACCCAGCCCGATCCCTTGATCATTCATGGCGTTGAGCCAGGTCATGCCGCGACTGGATCCGAAGAACTTGCGGTTGGGCCGGGCGAACGCGGCCGGGACGGGGACCACGAACCGCATCCCGTCGACCGCGGCGACCATCCCGCCGCCCCACGCGCGGGCCAACGCGAGCCCGGCCTGGCGGGCGACCAGCGGCGCGTTCGCCGGGGCGAGGGTCTCGGGCCGGAAGTAGTTCTGGAACACGTGCGATAGCCGTGACCGTTCGAGCGCGGGCACGCCCTGCTTGGCGATCGGCCGGTAGCCGACGTTCATGGAGTGCGCGGCCAGGCACGCGGCGATCGAGATCGGCAGATCCTCCAGCCGGGACCGGCCGCCCGACACGGCGGTGAACGCCTCCACCAGGGACGGCTCCCACGACATCACCTCGAGGATCACCTCGGGCAGGTCCACCCGCGGCAGCATCGCGGTGGTGCGGGCGCGCAGGTCGACCAGCGACGGCGGTTCCTCGATCGCTTTGACCCCGGTCAGGTGGATCTTGCCGTCGTCGTCGATGCGGACCTCGGTGTTGACCGCCAGGCGCCCGCCCACCTGCCGGTAGGCGGCATCCAAGGTCCGGGTGTGGTCGGCCAGCAGCGCGTCCGGGTTTTCCGGCAGGCCGAGCGCGGTCAGCACGTCGGGCCGTACCTGCGCCCACCGGTCGCCTTCCAGCAGTTGGGCCTGGGGGTTGCGCCACCGGGTGGAGGCGTCGGCGTAGATCTCCCGCCGTTTCAGGTGGCGGTAGAACTGCTCCAGGACGCAGAAGGTGTAGGCGTGCCGGTTCACCGCACCGCCCTTGTGCTCGGGGTGGCCGAACACCAGGCGCTTCCACGTGCCGTTCACCACCTGCGCCTCGATCATGCGGCGTGGGATGAGCGGCGCGGGCAGCCGGCTGCGGTAGGCCAGCACGTCCGGCAGCATCCGCATCGCCCCAAGGACCGCGGCGCCCTCGGCGTTCGCGCCGAACTCGATCACCTTCGGCAGCAGCTTCAAAAACCCCGACACCGTGGTGTACCGGCCGACCAGCTCGCTCCGCCAGTCGTCGGGGTCGGCCGCATCCGCCGGCGGCACGCTGGAGTTCACCGTGGCCAGCGCCGCCCGAAGCTCCGCGCGGGACACGATCGCCTCGATCGCCTCCCACACCTCCGCCACCCGCGGCTCCTCGTCCTGACCGCCCCAGGAATCGGAGTCGAACAGCGCCTCCACCGCCACCGCCAGCCTGGCCGAAGCCTTGGCGAGCCTGGGATGCGCGCGGATCTTCTCCTTGTTCGCCGCAGTCTGCGCCTTGTTCAACAGTTCGGTGGCCATCAGCAGGTCGAGCAGTTCGAGGGTGTCGTCGACCGACTTGGCCTCCAGGTGCCGGACCGTGGCCAGCAGCGTCGCCAGCCGCCGGCCGTCTGGATGGCGGCGGATCTGTGAGGCGTCCGCCCGCATCCCGTACTTGGCCAGGTCCGCCAGCCGGCGCGGCGGCACCAGCGCCTCGGCGCCCAGCTCGGCCGTTCCCAGGCCCATCACCTCGGCGACCTGATCCAGCGCCTTGATCATCGTCGGGCCGGATCCGCGTGGCGCCGGGCCCTTGCGCCACCGCTCAAGGTCGGACACCCGCGAGCCCGGCGGCACTTCCAGCAGCTGGTCCAGCACATGCCGCTGGCCCACGGTCAGCAGCCCCTCCAGCACCCCCCACAGGCGCTTGGTCACCTCGTCGCGGACCTGGGCGACCAGCCGCGCCAGCGTCGTCACCCCGGGCAGCAGCACACTCCGCTTCCGCAGCCAGGCCACCGCGTCGAAGAAGATCGCCTTCGGGCCGTCCCCCGACGTCCACGATCTGGCCGCCACCCACGCCCGCAGCTCGTCCTCGATCGCCGAGAACTCCTCCAGCCCGTACACCCGCCGGATCTCCCACTGGTGATCCAGCTTCGTCTTGGCCCGCTCGGTGTAACGCTTCACCTGCGACGGATCAGTGATCCCCAGCTGCTCGGACACGAAGTCCAGCACCGCCACCGGCACATCCAAGGGGTCCTCCAGGAACACCCCGAGCCAGCGCACGGTCACCAGTTGCAGGCCGAACCCGAGTTTCATGTGCTCGCCGCGGCGGCGGTCGATCAGCGCGCGGTCCTCGTCATCGAGGAAGAACACCCGCTCCAGGTCCGCCTGCGACGGAGCCCCGGCGTACCGCCCGTACGCGGCCTCTTCATCATCAGTCAGGAACTCAACCGGCATGCCCCGCAACGTAGGGCGGACCACCACACAAGCGACTCAGAGTCACCCAACCGTTACAAGATCGAACCATCGGCGACACGACCCACATCGGACCGGTGGACGGCGGTAACTCCGCCCGAACCGGCTCGCTATCGCCGTTGGCCGTTCGGTTGCTGCTCACGGGCCGTATCCCTATTGGTGGAAGACCCGGCTGTCACTCCGCTGCCAGCGACCGACTCAGCGGTCGGCGTGGACGCGGGTCTAGATCGCCTGCTCACCGTGTCCACGGGAGAGAAGATCATCAACCCCCGCCACGAGCGCAAAGACCGCAAGCGCTTGGCCCGCGCGCAGCGGGAACTATCCCGCAAGGCGAAGGGCTCGGCGAATCGGGAAAAGGCGCGACGGAAGGTGGCCCGCGTCCACGCGCGGATCGCCGACCGGCGCCGGGACTTTTTGCACAAGCTGACGACTCGGCTCGTTCGTGAAAACCAAACGATCGTGATCGAGGACCTGTGCGTGGGGAACATGTTGAAGAACCGCAGCCTGTCCCGGGCGATCTCCGATGCCGCATGGCGCGAGTTCCGTAGCATGCTGGAGTACAAAGCCCGCTGGTACGGCAGGCAAGTGATCGTGGTGGACCGCTGGTTCCCCTCGTCGAAGCTGTGCTCGGCCTGTGGCACCCTACAAATGGCGATGCCGCTCGGGGTCCGGGAGTGGACGTGTGCGTGCGGTATCACCCATGACCGCGATGTGAACGCGGCGAAGAACCTTTTGGCCGCCGGGCTGGCGGTGTCGGCCTGTGGAGCCGGTGTAAGACCTCGGATGGGATCCCTCCTGGCCGAGGCAGTCGGCGCTGAAGCAGGAAGCCCTTCGGTGCGAACCGTAGGAGTCCCCCTCGAAGGGGAGGAAGCCCACGCCATGCCTTCCGGAGTCGGCGGCGGCGAAAGCATACGCATTCTCGGCCCTACGGCCGTGGGGTGATGGGTCGCCTTTCATCCCTATAAGGACCCGAACCACCTGAACTTCCCTGTCGATTCCTGGTTTGCTCGCGGGCCTGGTCGGAATCCGTTACTCGGTGCCGGCGATGGACAGGGTGCGGAGCTTCCAGCCGGCGTACGCGACGCCGGCGACGGTCACGACGATCAGCAGCGGCACGGCGGTGGACGAATGGACGTCGGCCTTGACCGCGGTCGCGTTGGTGATCATGTCCGTGACGCTGATGCCCCACTGGCGGATCGACAGCGTCTTGGCGCCGGAGGCGTACCGCGCGATGAGGTTCTCCCAGACCAGGGCGTAGATCAGCCCGATGGTCACCGCGAACCGGCTCAGCACCGCGATGGCGATGAACAGCGCGCAGTACGCGATGCCCGCGACCAGCGCCCCGATCGCGAACCCCGTCGCCAGCCCGGCCGTGAGACCGGTCATGATGACGCCCGAGATGAAGATCGGCACGACGCCGAACACGACGACGAGAACGACCGCGACGGCGTACTTCGTGGTGGAGATGACCGGGCGCGCGATCGGCTTGGTCATGATGTACATGATCTGGCCGTCGTCGATCTCCGGCCCGATCACCCCGGTGCCCGCGAGCAGTGCGAGCAGCGGCAGCAGCGCCCCGAGCCCGAACTGCGTCAGCAGCATCGTGGCGTTGTCGAGGTCGCTGTGGCCGCTGAGCCGCAGCCCGATGCTGAGGAACAGGAGCAGCGCGGGCAGGGCGAACAGCAGCAGCACCCGCCGCCGGCTCAGCATCGCGCGGAACGTGATCGAAGCGATGACAGTGTTCATTGCGCGCTCACCAGGCTCCTCATTCGCTCCGCGTCCGGCCTTCGTCGTGCCGGAGGCGCGCCAAAGAGCGGCGTTCGGCCGGGCACTCCGCTCACTGCGTCGGGTTCGCTCGGGTTCATGACGCCACCAGGTACGAGAAGACGCTTTCGAGGGACTCGTCGGCGGGGGAGACCTCCCACAGCCGGATGTCGGTCTGCCGGGCCAGCTGCGGCAGCAGCAGGGAGAACCGGCGGAAGTCGACGGCCTCGACCTCGAGCCCTCCGGAGGTCAGCTCGACGCCCCGCGTCGACGGGTCGGCGATGAGCGCGGCGGCAAGGCGGCGGTCGTCGCTGGACCGGACGACGAACATGTGCGGGCGGTCGGTCATCAGCCGCCGGATGGCGCGGAAGTCGCCGGAGGCGGCGTGCCGCCCGGCGACGACGACCTCGATGTGGTGCGCGAGCCGCTCGACCTCTTCGAGGATGTGTGAGCTGAACAGCACCGTACGGCCCTCGGCGGCCATCTTCCGGATGAGGTCCATGAGGTGCAGCCGCTGCCGGGGGTCCATCCCGTTGAACGGCTCGTCGAGCAGCAGCACCGGCGGGTCGTGGACGAGCGCGGAGGCCATCTTGATGCGCTGCTTCATGCCCTTGGAGTAGGTGCCGATGGCCCGGCCGGCGGGCTCGACCATCTCCACCATCCCGAGGGCGCGTTCGGCGGCGGCATCGGGGTTGGGCAGGCGGTGCAGCTTGGCCATCGCGCGGACGAACTGGCGGCCGGTGAGGAAGTCGTACGAGGTCTCCCGCTCGGGCACCAGGCCGATCTGTCGGTACACCGAGGGGTTCTTCCAGATCCGCTGACCGTCGACGGTCACCTGTCCGCTGGAGGGGGCGAGGAAGCCGCCCATCATGTGGATCAGCGTGGACTTGCCGGCGCCGTTCGGCCCGAGCAGGCCGGTGACGCCCGGTCCGATCGTCATGGTGACGCCGTTGATCGCGACGACGTTGCCGTACCACCGGGACACGTCCCGGATCTCCAGGACGGTCATCGGGAACCCGCCTTCCGGAACCGCAGGTAGAGGATCGCGACGCAGCCGGCGACGAGGGCCGCGCACACCAGGGTGAACACCGGCCCGCCGAGGCCCGAGGGCGGTGGCTCGGGCGCCGACTGCTTCGCGTGGAGCGCCCACACCTGCACGCCGTCGACGAGGTTGAACGGCGCGAACATCCCGGCCCACTGGGCGAGCGTGAACTGCGTCTGGTTCTCGGCGATGCCCTGGACGGCGGCGACCGCCGTCGTGCTGAGCAGGTAGACCGCCATGACGGCGGTCACGCCGAACCCGCGGCGCGGCGTGAACGCGGCCACGACGAGACCGAGGCCGGCGAGCACCAGCGCGAAGATCAGGCAGCCCGCGAGGCCGCCGAGCCAGTGCAGGGTGTGCGTGCCGAGGTGCTTCTGCTTGGTGACGAGCGCGCCGACGTACAGCAGAGTCACGGGTGTGGCCAGCAGGATGAACAGCGCGGTCGTGAAGGCGGTGAACTTGGCCAGCACGTAGTCGAGGCGGCTCAACGGGCGAGAGAAGTACAGCGGCGTCACGTGGAACCGCAGCTCGCGGGAGGCGAGCACCGGCGCCTGCGCCGCCAGGAAGATCGCGATGAGGGGCTGCAGGTAGATGGCGTAGGCCGAGTAGCGGATGAGGTTGATGTCGCGCCCGGCCCCGACCTGGGCGGCGATCGCCGTGATCGCCACGCTGATCGCGGCGGGCATCAGCATGATCGCGAAGAGCAGGAACGGCATGATCTTCGCCTTGACCGGCCGCCCCAGCCCGAACGCCGCGCGCAGGTTGTACGTGAACAGCGACCGGACGGCGTACGCCCGGCCGAGGCGTCTGCCGTCGTAGTGCCGGTACCCGATGTCATGGATAACGCTCGTCACCGAGACCTCCGGAGGTCGCCCCGGCGAAGCCGGGACCGTCCGAGCCCGAAATGCGGTGGTACGCCCGGGCGCCTTTTACAACACTTTGCGTGTTCGGTAAGTTGCGCTACGTGAGGACGGCATATAAGTGCCGGGCATACCCCGACCCCGAGCAAGCGGCCATG
>NZ_JBFAJC010000033.1:0-116543 GCF_040655075.1 Actinoallomurus sp. NPDC050550
CGGCACCGACAACTGGCAGCCGCCCAAACTCCCCGATTTCTGACCGACCCTGACGTCCCGGCCGGATCAGTCCGCCGGGCCCGCCCCCGCAGGGGCCGGCCCTCCCGGGGACGGCCCTCGGCAGGGCCGGCCCGGCGGACCGCAGGTCACGTCCCAGTGAGTGGAGCCGGCCCCGCACCGGCCGTCGCCGCGTCAAACGTCGTTCCTCAACGGCCGACCGGTAGCCATTGGGTCCGGTAAAAGGACGGGGTCTTGTGAGTGACCTGAACGGGGCGCACGCCCTGGTGCGAACCCTGGTGGACAGCGGCGTCGGGGTCTGCTTCGGCAATCCCGGCACGTCCGAGATGCACTTCGTCGCAGCCCTGGACACGGTCCCGGCGATGCGCGGCGTGCTCTGCCTGCATGAGGGGGTCGCCACCGGCGCCGCCGACGGGTACGGGCGGATGGCCGGCCGCCCGGCCGCGGCCCTCCTGCACCTCGGCCCAGGCCTGGCGAACGGCATCGCCAACCTGCACAACGCCCGGCGCGCGCACTCTCCGGTCCTCACCATCGTCGGTGATCATGCCACCTCACCAGCCGCTCGACTCGCCCCTGCAGGCCGACATCGACGCGCTCGCCCGGTCGGTCTCCTCCTGGGTACGCCGTTCCGGCTCGGCCGACGCCCTCGGCCCTGACGCCGCCGCGGCCGTCGCGGCGACGATGAGCGCCTCCCGCGATGTCCCGGACCTGGACGACGGCCCGGACCGCACGGGAACCTCCGGCTCGGTAGCGACTCTCATCGTGCCCGCGGACGTCTCCTGGTCACCGGGAGCCCGGCCGGCGGCCCCGGTGCCTGCGGCCGCCGGGGCCGACGCCCTCCGAACCGTTGCCGCGGTGTTGCTCTCGGACGAGCCCGCCGCGCTCGTCCTGGACGGCGCGGCATTGAGCGCGCCCGGCCTGCGTGCCGCCGACCGCATCGCCCGCGCCACCGGGACGCGCCTGTTCTGCCCGACCTGGCCCGCCCGCTGGCGCCGGGGGGCCGGCATCCCGGCGGTCGAGCCATTCGCCTACCGCGGCGAGGACGTCGCTGGTCAACTACGCGACGTGCGGCATCTGATCTTGGCCGGTGCCCGGCCCCCGGTGACGTCGTTCGGCTATCCGGGGCGGCCCGGGGCGTTGACCCCACCCGGCGCGCGCGTGCACCGGCTGGGCACCGACATCATCGCCACGCTGACCAGGTTGGCCGCGATCGTCGCCCCGGACATCGAGCCGGTGCCCGCGACGCCCGCCCGGCCGGCGTTGCCCACCGGTCCGCTGACGAACCGGACCTGGGCCGAGGTGGTCGGCGCGCTGCTGCCGGAGAACTCGATCGTGTGCGACGAGTCGATCACCGCGGGCATGGGCACGCTGCCCGCCGCGACCGCCGGCGCGCCCGCGCACGACCTGCTCGGCCTCACCGGGCTGGCGATCGGCCAAGGGCTGCCGCTCGCAGTCGGCGCCGCCATCGCGTGCCCGGAGCGGCCGGTGATCTGCCTGGAGGCCGACGGCAGCGCCATGTACACGCTGCCGGCACTGTGGACCCAGGCCCGCGAGCACCTCGACATCACCACGATCATCCTCAACAACCGGTCATACGCGATCCTGCGCGCGGAACTCGAACGGGTCGGTGCCGCGGCGACCGGCGGCGCGGCCGCACGCATGCTCGACCTGTCAAGCCCGGACCTGGACTTCGTCGCCCTCGCCACAGGCATGGGCGTTCCCGCCACCAAAGCCACGACCGCAGAGGAACTCACCGCACACCTCACCGCCGCACTGGCCACACCCGGGCCACACCTGATCGAGGCCGTACTCGAATAACGTCCACGGCCTTCCTCGCCGCCCTCCGTCCGGCGGGCGGGTCAGTCCAGCAGGGCCGTCTGCATCTGTACCGTCTTGCGCCGGGCGATCCGCAGTGCCCGGCCGGGCGGCAGGATGCGGCCCTTGACGTTGCCGAACAAGAAGCCCTCGTCCGGTGGGCAGGACATCAGCAGGGACGGCGTGTTGACCTCCTGGAGCCGTCGCATCATCATCTCGCCCAGGCCGCGCCCGGCGCCCGCGGCGGATCGGGCGACGACCAGGTGCAGGCCGACCTCGTACCCGAGCGCGAGATGGGGCATGAGCGGGTCGAACGGATGCTGCATCGGGCCCGCGCCGACCATGTCGTAGTCATCGACCAGGATGAACAGCCGGGGTCCGCTCCACCAGTCGCACAGCCGCATCCGGGCCGGCGCGATGTCCGGCCCCGGCACGCGAGCCTGGATCGCCCGCCCGGCACCGTCCACGAGGTCGCGCAGCGCGTCGATCGAGACGGCGTGCCCGAGCCGATACGCCTCGGGTACCGCCTCGACCAGCTCGCGGCGGTAGTCCACCACCATGATGCGGGCCTCGTCGGGCGTGTAGTGCGAGGTGATGGCCTTGGCCATGAGCCGCAGCAGATTCGTCTTGCCGCACTCGGTGTCGCCGACCACGATCATGTGAGGGTTCTCGCCGAAGTCGTGCCACACGGTGGAGAGCCGCTCCTCCTCCAGGCCGAGGGGCACCCGGAAGTCGCCCTCGGGCGCGGGCAGATCGCTCGCGTTCAACACGGCCGGCAGCATTCGCACCGGTGGTGCGGGCGGACCCGCCCAGCTCTCGTTCACCGCGGAGACCAGCCCGGAGATGCCGCCGGCGAGGTCGCCGGCGCTCTCCACCGAGTCGATGCGCGGCAGCGCGGTGAGGTAGTGCAGCTTGCTGTCGCGGGTCATACCGCGCCCGGGCAGGCGCGGCACGGAGGCCGCGCGGCGAGAGTCGATCTCCGAGTCCATCGGATCGCCCATCCGCAACTCCAGGTGCGTCGCGGCCTGGTCGCGCACGGCCGCCGACAGCTCGACCCAGCGGGCGGTGGTGACGATGAGGTGGATGCCGTAGTTGAGGCCTCGGGCGGCGATCGCGTTGAACGTCTGGACATGCCGGTCGTAGTCCTGCCGGAGGGTCGACCATCCGTCCACGATGAGGAACACGTCGCCGTGCGGCTGGTCGGCGAACTCCCCCTCGGCCCGGCGCCGCCGGTAGGTCGCCATCGAGTCGATCCCGTGAGTGAGGAAGAACTGCTCGCGGTCGGTGAGCAGCGCGGTGACCTCGGCGATCGTCCGGCTGACGCGTTCGGCGTCCATGCGCGTGGCGACCCCGGCGACGTGCGGGAGGCCGGCGAGGCCGGCGAGCGTGCCGCCGCCGAAGTCGAGGCAGTAGAACTGCACCTCGCGCGGGGTGTGGGTGAGCGCCAGCGCGGTGATGATGGTGCGGACGAGCGTGCTCTTGCCGCTCTGCGGGCCGCCGGCGATGGCGACGTGGCCGCCCGCGCCGTTCAGGTCGACGACCAGCAGGTCGCGGATCTGCTCGAAGGGCCGGTCGACGATGCCCACCGGCACCGTGAGCTCGCCGCGGAACTCCCAGTCGGCGGTCGTGAGGCCGAGAGCCTCGTCGGGCTCGAGCGGCGGGAGGATCTGGTCGAGGGTCGGGGGCGCGTCCAGCGGCGGCAGCCACACCTGATGGGCGGGCGGCCCGGCGTCGCGCAACCGGTCGACCGCGACCGACAGCAGCGTCTCCGCGGTCTCCTCGGGCTCCTCCTCGGTCTCTTCGGGTTCGACCGGCTCGACCGGCGCGACCCGCGAGGCGGACCACGGCACGACCTGGCTCGCGACCCGTGCCTGGTCGGCCTTGGCGCGCGCCCGGTACGGCCCGGAGGAATAGGCGGCGCGAAACCGCGTCAGCGCCTCGACGCCGGTCTTGAGGAAGCCGCTGCCGGGCTGCGGCGGCAGCGTGTGCGCGTCGGGCACGCCGAGCACGCCGCGGCTCTCCATGGCCGAGAACGTGCGCAGGCCGATGCGGTACGACAGGTGGCTCTCCAGCTGATGCATCCGGCCCTCGTCGAGCCGCTGAGAGGCGAGCAGCAGGTGCACGCCGAGGCTGCGGCCGAGCCGGCCGATCATCACGAACAGCTCCATGAAGTCGCGGTGCGCGGCGAGCAGCTCGCTGAACTCGTCCACCACCACGAACAGGCTCGGCAGGGGCTCCAGCGGCGTGCCGGCGGCGCGCGCCTTCTCGTATTCCAGCACGGAGACGTAGTTGCCGGCAGCGCGCAGCAGCTCCTGACGCCGCATCAGCTCGCCGTGGATGGCGTCGCGCATGCGAGAGACCAGGGCCGCCTCGTCGGCCAGGTTGGTGATGACCGCGGAGACGTGCGGCAGCTCGTCCAGGCCGAGGAAGGTCGCGCCGCCCTTGAAATCGACCAGGACGAAGTTGAGCGTCTCGGATGAGTTGGTCAGCGCCATCGCCAGCACGAGGGTGCGCAGCAGTTCGCTCTTGCCCGAGCCGGTGGCGCCGATCAGCATGCCGTGCGGTCCGGTGCCGCCCTGGGCGGACTCCTTGATGTCCAGCTCCACCAGCGTCCCGTCGGCGCCGACCGCGATCGGCACCCGCAGCCGCTCGGCGGGGGTGCGCTTGCGCCACAGAGTCGCCGGATCGTGACGGTAAAGGTCGGGGATGCCCAGCAGCGTCGCCAGGTCGGTGGTGGACGACAGGGGTTCCGCGCTCTCGCCGCCCACGCCCAGCCGGTACGGCGCGAGCCGCTTGGCCAGTGCGGTCGCGCCTCGCACGCCCAAGTCGTCGGGCCGCCCGAGCAGGGTCGTCTGCTCCTTGCGGTCTCGGTCGGTGCGGACGAGCCGGAGCTCGCCGTCCCGCACATCGAGGCGCAGGGTCGTACGGCCGGGCCGCCAGGTCAGCGCCCCGCTCAGGTCGATGACGGTGACATTGCGCATCCCCGGGCCGTCCAGCGGATGCCCGGAGGGGACGGTGGCGCCGTCCACCACGATGAGCGTGAAGGGCTCTTCGCGGCCGCTCTGGGCCTCCGGGTCGTACTGCGGGCGCTCCCAGAACTCCGCTCCGAGCATTCCCTCCAGCTCCGGGAAGTCCCTGGCGATCATGCGGACCGGCCCGGCGCCGTCATCGTCGTGCGGGTTCAGGTTGTGCGGCAGCCACTTGGCCCACTCCCACTCCGCCCGGCGGTCGGGCGCGACGCACAGCGCGACCCACAGATCGTCCGGGCAGTGGAAGACCACGAGCTGCGCGATCATCGCCCGCACCATCCCGCGGAGGGACTCCTCGTCCCCGCGCATCAGCAGCCGGGCCCAGGATCGCAGGTAGACGGCGGTGGGCTGATCGGGCACGGTGGCGTACGCGCGAATGAAGCTGCGCAGCGCGTGCGCGGTGAGGGGTTCGAGGTCCTCGACCGGCTTGGTGGACGTCGGCGACAGCCGCAGCCCCAGCTTCTGCTCGCCGACCGCCAGCCGCGCCTCGGCGAAGTCCGGGTCGGCCGGGCGGCGTTCCCACATCCGCGTGGTGCCGACCATGGACCACAGCGTCTGTGGCGCCGGGTGCCGCCAGGCCAGGGACTTCTGCTGGTCCTGCACTGCCTGGCGCACCTTGCGCCGGGTCTGGGTCAGGTACCGCAGGTAGTCGCGGCGCGCGCCCTTCAGCTTCTGCTTGCGCTCGCCGCCGCGGCGCATGACGTTGCCCAGGAGCATGGCGCCGGCGGAGGCGACCATCAGGATCAGCGCGATCGGCAGGAAGCCGTTGAGCGCGCTGCCGCCGCCGCGGGTCATGTACATCATCATCATGGCCGCCGACATCAGTGCCATCGGCAGGTACGTCCAGATGGCGGACGAGTCCGGCACCGTCTCGGGCAGGGTGGGCGGCTCTTGAAGGTTGATCTCTCCGTCGGGCATCTCTGGCGCGCGTCGGCGCGCCGGCCTGCGGAAAAGCACAAAACTCAACGGACAGCCTCCTGCGTGTGCGGCACGGCACCGGCGGACGAGATCGGCGGTGTGCGGAGAGCAGCCGAGAGGAGTGAGCGAACCCGCTGGCAGGCATCGTACAGCGATCGACCGGTGACGGTACATTTCGGATCCCGTGTGAACCGGATGTCGCTCGCGTACGTATGCCTCACCGGAGAGCACTGACGAGACTTGAACGAACAACTGAACACGCCGCGCCCCATGTCCCTCTGTCCGCAGAAAGACGCGCACGCCTCATGAGAGAACCCAGCAAGCGAATCGACCGGCCCGATGCTCGGCGCGCCCTTCCGGAAACGGGGGACTCGTGAGCAACGGCGCGGCGGGACTGTGCCGGCTGACGGTGCGCGCGCCGAACAAGGACATCGACCTCGCCGTCCCCACCGATGTTCCGGTCGCCGACCTGCTTCCGGCCGTGCTCGGGTACGGCGGCGACGACCTCGGCGAGGCCGGTCTCGAACACGAGGGCTGGGTGCTCCAGCGGCTCGGCGGTGCTCCACTCGACGAGGAGGCCACCCTCGACTCGCTCGGCCTGCGCGACGGCGACACGCTCTACCTGAGGGCCCGCACCGAGGCGCTGCCGGAGGTACGGCTGGACGACATCGTCCACGGCATCTCGACCACCATGGACGAGAGCGCGCACGGCTGGAACCCGCAGGCGAGCCGGCGGCTGCTGCGCGGGCTGACGCTGGTGGCCCTCCTCGGCGTGCTGGTGATCCTGGCCCTGCCGGGCGGGGGGCTGCAGCGCGAGATCGCCGCGGGCGCGTTCGCGCTGCTGCTGCTGGCGGGCGCCGCCGCCGCGAGCCGTGCCATGGGGGACGCCGCCGCGGCCGCGCTCCTGGGCGCGATGGTCGGCCCCTACCTCATGCTGCCCGCCTGGCTGCTGCCCGGCGGCGCGCTGACCGGCCCGGACCACTGGCAGACGTTCGGCGCCCGGCTGCTGGCCGCGTCCGCGGCCGAGGCGGGCGGATCAGTGCTCGCGCTGGCCGTCGTGGCGGCCTACACCGCGTTCTTCGTGGGCGCGACCGTGTTCGCGATTTCGGGCGCGCTCGGCGGCGTCCTGATGATGGTCTGGGGGATGCCGCCCGAGCACGCGGCGAGCATCGTCGCCCTGGCGGCGGTCGCCTTCGCCGCGTTCGTGCCGCCCTTGTCGTTCCGGCTGTCGGGGATGCGGACACCACCGCTGCCGACCAGACCCGAACAGCTTCAAGAGGGAATCGAGCCGCGTTCGCCGTCGGCCGTGGCCGCCCGCGCGGTCATCGCGGACACGTGGATGACCGCCCTGTACGCGACGGTCGGCCTGACCTGCGCCCTCTGCCTGACGGCGCTGGCACGGGGCGGCGATCTCAGCCACCTTGTGCTGACCGTCGCGCTGTCCCTGCTCCTGGTGCTGCACAGCCGAGCCGCCGGCAACGTCTGGCAGCGCCTGTCCCTGGTCGCTTCAGGGGCCTGGGGCGCCGTCATGCTCGTCACCCTCCAGGTAGCGCGGACCGATCCGGGCAGCCGGGTGCTGCCGGCCGTCGCGGTGGCGGCGGCCGGTGCGACGCTCCTCATCGCCGGATGGGTCGTGCCGGGCCGCCGGCTCGTGCCGTACTGGGGTCGGGGGGCGGAGCTCTTGCAGAGCCTCGTGGCGATCAGCCTGCTGCCACTGGTCCTGTGGGTCCTGGGCGTGTACGGCGAGCTGCGGGCGATCGGCTGATCCGGAACAGGAGAGGACGGGTACGAGACGATGCAGTCTCGTCGAGACCAGGTTCAGGCCCACCTGTTCGTCATGGGCCGGATCACCTCTGGAATGCTGCGGGCCGACCCGGACGCTCCAGAGAGTCCGCAGGGCCGGACGAACCGCAGTACGGCCGGCGGGATCGTCGTGGCCGTGCTGCTGTGCGCCGCGGCGTTCGTCTGGGGGATGATCTCCCCTGGCCAGTCCGGCTCGTGGCGTGACGCCAAAAACCTCATCGTCGATCAGGACACCGGCGCCTCGTACCTGTACGTGGACGGTCGGCTGCGGCCGGTCCGCAACTACACGTCGGCGCGCCTGATCGGCGGTCCCAAGATGAAGACCGTCAAGGTGCGCACGAAATCGCTGAACGGCGAGCCGCACGGTCAGCCGGTCGGCATCTCCGGCGCGCCGGCCTCGTTGCCCGGCTCGGGCGACCTCAGCCGGGACCCCTGGTCGGTGTGCACGGGGTCGGACGGCAACGGGTCGGCCACGTCCGCCACCACGCTCGCCGTGGGCGTGGGCGCCGCGGACGACGACGCCCCGCTGACGGCGGGCGAGGGCATGCTCGTGACCGGCCCGGACTCCACGGTCTACCTCGTATGGCAGGGGAGCCGGCTGCGGGTGAACCAGAAGGGCGGCGCGTTGTCCGCGCTCGGCTACGCGGGTCGGACCCCGGCTCCGGTCTCGGCGGCGTTCCTCGACGCGCTGCCAGCGGGCCCGGACCTGGCCGCGCCGGCGGTGCCCGGCATGGGCACCGCCGGACCGGCCCTCGAGGGACGCGCGACCCGTATCGGGCAGGTGTTCAAGGTCGGCGTGATCGGTTCCGCGCCCCGCTACTACCAGCTTCGCCAGAACGGCCTGACCGGGGTCAGCGCCATGGTCGCCGACCTGACGCTGGGCGACGCGAAGGTCCGGCGCCTGGCGTACGGGGGGCACAGCGGGGCCGCGGTCACGCTGCCGCCGGACGCCGTGAACGGGCACCTCGCCCCGGCGGACCCGGCGGCGTCCGCCGGCGCGCAGCCGGAGACGCCGCCCCGCCTGGTGGACCGCGGTACGACACAGGCCACGTGTGTACGCGTCGCGCCGGGTATCTCGGGCCCGCGGGTGAGCGTGGCCATGACGGATCCGGCGGCGCTCGGTATGTCCACCCAGGCGGCCGCCTCGACGGCCTGCGTCCCGGTGGAGCGGATCACCGCCCCGCCGGGCGGCGGCGTGCTCGTGCACGCCCTGGCGGCCGGCGGCGGTGCGGGTGGCGGCACGACCTACCTCGTGACCGACTTGGGCACCAAGTATCGCGTGCCGAGCGACGGCGACCTCGCGGCGCTCGGCTACTCGTCCGGGGAGGCGGTGGCGTTGCCGTCGACGCTGCTCGCGATGTTGCCGACCGGCCCGGATCTGAGCGGGTCGAACGCGTCGTCGGGCGTCAGCACGCCGGTGACGGAGCCGTGCGCACCTGGCGGGCAAGGCGGCGACAAGCCCACGACAAGTAGGAAGCCCTAGAAAGAGTAGGTAGAGGGCACCGGACTAGAAGGGACGGCGAATGGCAGCCAGCGGAATGCAGCAATCAGAGGCAACGGCGACCAGGAACGGCGTCAACGCGCTCGAGCAGGCGTTCACCGGCATCACCAAGATCCGGCAGGACGTCGAGGCCACGCGCTTCAATCTCGCCTCCGGCTACAAGGGTTCGGACGGCAAGTTGTTCGGCGACCTCGTCAACAACTGGGAGCAGCAGGCGGACGTCATCCTCACCAACCTGCGGGACATGGTCGACAAGCTCAACCAGACCCTCGCCGCCCAGCACAAGCAGCAGGGGTCGAGCAACGACCAGATCAACCGGGCGTACAGCCAGGCACAGGGCGTCTTCAACGCCCTCCACGGCTGACCGGCCTTCTTCATTCCGCTGATGAGAAACGAGGAACCTCGATGAGCGACTTCGGTGACGGCTACATCTACGTCGACTACTCGCATGTGAACAACGCCGCCGACGACCTGGTCGCCCAGACCCGGGCCATCGCGCAGACGATCTCCAACATGGAGGCCGAGCTCACGCAGCTCAAGCAGAGCTGGATCGGTGACGACAAGGACGTCTACCACCAGAAGCAGACCGCGTGGGACAACGCCGTCAAGGCGATGGAGAACATGCTCAACAGTCACTCCCAGCTCCTGGACGAGATCTCCGGAAGCTACAAGTACAACGAGAACAACCTCAGCCAGATGTGGTCCGAGGTACGCATCGGCGGCTGACCGCGTGCCTCCGGCCGCTTGTCCGCAGGCGGCCGGAGGCGGTGACGCAGCCCGGACGGCCATGCACACGGAGAGTCGAGCACATGACGGACAACAAGAAGCTTGCGTTGGACAAGGCGGGGTTGCAGGGCTTCGTCGACAACCAGATCACCCCCTTTCGGGACCTTCTTGACAAGGTCGCGAACAAGGACGCCGAAGGCGGGGTGACGATGAACAACCTCCTCGGGAAGGGGCACACGAGCCTCACCGACAAGCCGATCTTCTCGGCGCAGCGTCCACTGTCGGTCGGCCTGCTCGCGAGCGAGAAGACCTACGTCAACGGCGACGTGGTCATCGCGAGGATCCATGACTCCGCGCAGTCGATCGCCGACGTCTACGACAAACACCTCACGCTGTTCAGGGATCTGCACGACAACCTCAGCACCACGATCACCAAGCTCCTGGACGGTCAGCACGACACGCTGCTGAAGATCGACGGGAAGAACTTCCTGGACAGTCTCGGGACGGTGCCTGGCGACTTCCAGGGCACCGGCGGCGATTCCGGCAAGTCCTGAACCGTCGGATGATCTCCCGGCCACGTACCCCGCAACGGAGAGCGCACCATGGCGGATAATGACCCGAACGATCACTGGGCATACGCGATCCACCAGTTGACCGGCTACCCGATGCCTGATCGTGGCGGGATCTTCGACAAGCTCAAGGGCAACAACGACATCCCGCTGATGAAGGTGGAGATCCATGATTCGACGGAGACGCCGTCGAATCAGGAGCTCGAAGCGATCAACGAGATGGGCAAATGGCGCGCCGCGAACTCCGGGTGGCGGATCGAGAACACCGACTTCGTTGTGCCCTTTTACCACGGGGACGATACGTCCAAAGGCAGCAGTGTGCAGATGCGCAAGGCGCGCATCACTCTGCTGGGCACCAGCGGCCAGGATGTGCCGCATGGCGGTGTGGAGATGGGCGGGACGTTCACCGACCATTCGAACAGCGGCCTCATGGGCAGCGACTTCAAGGGGTGGGACTCCGCGCCGCTCGCGCGCTACTCCTTTGGCGGCGGCATGGCCCTCGAAGCGTTGATGTACGAGCCGTATTCGACGTGGGGGTTCTCCTGGAACGGCAGCACCCCGGTCGCTGACGCGGAGGCCGTTGACCTGACCGGGTTCGAGCGGGTCGCCCTCGCGTTCGACCGCGCGGCCATGTTCTTTTCCTACGCCAATACCACGATCCAGGGCTGGCAGGATTCGGTCGGGCAAAATGAGGACGCGGCGTGGAAGGGGCAGGCCGCCGGTGTCTTCTGGGACATCGTCAAACAGCTCGGTAACATGTACCAGGGCTACTCCAACACCCTTCCATTGTACGGGCTCTCCTCCAAAGCAGGCCTCGAGCTGCGAATGGCGAAGAAGGGCATCGACAACGCGCTCTCCGACTTCCACAGCGTGTGGAGCAACTGGGCGCTCTGGCTGGGGAATCCACTCCGGTGGTTGCACGACATCCTGATCGATGTCACCAACTTCATCTGGGACAACAACATCACGAAGGTCCGCACGGAATTCGACTACTCGGGTGATTCCTCTTACGAGTGGAACGAGATCGAATACCCCGACTTCCGCCAGGACGCGGTCAACTACAAGGGCGAGAGCTTCGGCGACCTCAATAGTCTCGACACCTGGAAGGCGATCGGGCAGAACGCCGTCGACCGCTGGACGGGTTCGGTGCAAAGCCGGCTCGAGCCGGCCGGTATCAAGGCCCTCAGGGACGTGCACAACGCCTGGATCGACCTCAGCACCACCATAGGGAAACTGACCACGCCGAGCATCAACCTCCAGGCCGACCTCCAGCAGGACAAGGCCGACGCGGCGCAGGCGAAGGCCGACAAGCAGCACGCGGATGACCTCAAGCACCAGCACGACATGGAGGAGGAGGCCAAGAAGCAGCACGAGGAGGACCTCAAGCACCAGCACGAGATGGAGGTGAAGGCCGAGCAGGAGCGCCAGGAGGACAAGGAACACCAGAAGCAGATGGAGGATGAGGCGCGCAAGCAGCGCGAGGCGGACCTCCAGCACCAGCGGGACATGGAGAAGAAGGCCGAGCAGGAGCGCGAGGAGGACAAGAGACACCAGCAGGAGCAGGAGAAGAAGCAGGAGGATCTGCAGAAGGAGCAGGAGAAGAAGCAAGAGGAGCAGCAGAAAAAGCAGGAGGAGGAGCAGAAGAAGCAGCAGGACGAGGCGCGCCGGCAGTACGAGCAGCAGCGCAAGGACCAGGAGGAACAGCAGAAGAAGCAGGAGGATCTGCAGAAGCATCAGGAGGACGAGGCCCGTCGGCAGTACCAAGAGCAGACGGCCATGCAGATCAACTTGCAGAAGCAGCAGGAGAAGAAGCAGGAGGAGCAGGAGAAGAAACAGGAAGAGCTGCAGAAGCGGCAGGAGCAGAAGCAAGAGGAGCAGCAGAGGAAACAGGAGGAGGAGCAGAAGAAGCAGCAGGACGAGGCGCGCAAGCAGTACGAAGAGCAGCGCCACGACCAGCAGGAACAGCAGAAGAGGCAGGAGGAGGAGCAGAGGCGTCAGGAGGAGCAGGCCCAGAAGCAGTACCAGGAGCAGCAGAAGACCCAGGCCGAGTACCAGAAGCAGCAGCAGGAGGAGCAGAGGCGCCAGGAAGAGCAGGCCAAGAAGCAGTACGACCAGCAGCGCAAGGACCAGCAGGACCAGGAGCAGAAGCAGGAGAAGCTCCAGAAGCAGCAGCAGGACCAGCAAGAACGTCAGTACAACCAGCAGCAACAACAGCAACAAGAGCAGTACAAGCAGCAACAGCAGCAGTACGAGCATCAGCAACAGCAGTACGAGCACCAGTTCCCGTCCGGGAACTACGCGAACAACCAGGTCGGCAGCCAGACCCACGTCAACCCCGACGGGTCCGTCACCACCGACTACAGCGACGGCAGCTCGACGACCTACAACCCGCACACGGGTGTGGAGACGACGACCCACCCGAACGGCAGCGTCACCACCGATCACGTGGGCTCCGGCCACTCGTTCCACAACCCCGACGGCAGCACGACGACGGTCAACGGCGACGGCACCCTCACGACGCACTACCCGGACGGCAGCACCACCACGGTCAACCCGCACACCGGCCAGGCGACGACCCATGAGCCGGACGGGCGGACGACCACCACGAACCTTCAGAACGGCAGGAACCTGCCGCACGTCCCGTACGGCGGTGGCGGCTCGCAGTACGAACACGAGCTGCAAGATCCGGAGTACAACGGCAGCCTGGGCTCGGCTTCGCAGCAGAACGTGCAGGCACCGCCGCCCGGCAGCGCGATCAGCTCGTCCGGCAACTACCTCCCGCCGGGCACCAAGATCGACGGGACCACCAGCGGCGGGATGCCGCAGGGTGGTGGCGGTGGCATGGGCGGCATGCCGATGGGCGGGATGGGCGGGATGGGCGGCGGCGCCGGCGAGAAGAACGCCAACGCCGAACGCGTCCGCCAGGTCTACGAAGACGACGACATCGTCACCAACGACGGCGGCTCGCTCGGCCGCCGGAGCCGTCGTCCGACCTCGTCGCAGACGCCCGCGAACCGTCGCGCCTCCACCGTCGCCGGCTACGACCCCAACGAGGGAGCGGCCGGGAGTGCGCAGACCGAGAGCGGCGACCGGGAGCGCGAGAGCTGGGCACCCGAGGAAGAGGACGTATGGGGCACCGACGAGGGCGGCTCACCGTCCGTCATCGGATGACGTACGCGATGGGCACCCGGCGCGAGGAGGGAACGGCGAAGTGGATCTGAACGAGGACATGGCGGCGCGTATCGCCGAGCAGCGGGAGCGTCTCGCGGCGGTCAAGGCCGGCGTGGTCCGCGCCCGCGCCGAGCTCAGCGAGGCGTCCACGACGGTCCGCTCCAAGGACCACTCGGTGGAGGTGACCGTCGGCTCGCAGGGCGAGCTGAAGCGGGTGAAGTTCCTGGAGGAGAAGTACCGGACGATGGAGGCGACTCAGCTGTCCGCGGCCATCGTCGAAGCGGCGACCAAGGGGCGGGCGGTGATGGCCGACCGGGTGAAGGAGGCGTTCTCCTCGGTCAGGCAGCGCGACTCGGGTTTGCCCGGATTCACCCTCGACCTGGAGGAACTCTTCGGGTCGGCACAGGAGGCGAACGGCCGGCGTGACCCTCGTCCCGGCCGGGCGCTGCACGACGAGATCGTGGAGGACGACGGCGATGTCTGAGAAGTTCGAGAAGGATCCGGCACGCGGCGACGCCGCCCTGTTCAAGATGGAGGACCTGAGCGCACTGATCGCCAAGTTCGGCGAGACGTTCAGCGACGCGTTCGTCGGCGCAGCCAAGATCCTCGGGGGTGACGATTTCGGTCGCCAGGCCTGGCACCAGCTCAACTCCCAGGTTCTGCTGCTCGGCCAGGCGGTCATGGCGGCGAGCGAGTGCTGCGGCGCGGTCCCGCATGCGTTCAGGGAGCAGATGGCCGCCGCGGACCGTGCGCAGCAGAAGGTCGTCGACTCGATCAATGATGTCAGCGCGCACAACGGCCAAGGGCTGCCCGGTAAGGGCAGCGGCGCCTACGGCAAGTAGCTGAGAGCGCGCGACGGTGAGTGACGGCGGTCCGGGCGGGCTCACGTTCAACGATGACGAACGCCGGCTCTTCCTGTTCTTGATGGGGAGTGAGCCTCCCGAGGCCCCTCCGCAGGATGTTTACAACCTGCGGGAGCCCTTCCTCACCTTGAGTGACAATCTGCGCACGCTGTCGTCGCATTATTACGAGACCGCCTCGGCGATTGACGGGGCTCTCCCGGACGAGGTCGTCCGGCAGTTCAAGCAGACGTTCGGCGCACTGCTCGGCGCGAACGGCGGCACCAATCACATCGATGAGATCATTAACGGTTCTGATCTCATGGCCGAGCAGGTCGCCGAATGGTCCCGGAGCCTGTTCGAGGCTCAGGTCCAGATCCTCGCGATGATCGTCGCGTTGATGATCCAGCTGGTGATCATGGCGGCGATGGCCGTCTTCACGGGTGGTTCCTCACTCGCCGACGAGGCGGTCGCCGAGGAGACCACACGCCTGGGCCTGATGATGATCATGCAGGGGTTGCAGCAGCTGCTGCGGTTCGTCATGCCGACGGCGATCCAGGCGGCGATCGGCGGGCTGTTGATGGCGGTGGCGAGCCTGGTCGCGACCGGGCTCGACGGCGACCCGGCGGGTCCGCATGTGAACCCGAAGTGGGTCGGTGAGGGCGCGCTCGGTGGCGCCCTCACCGATCTCGGGATCCGCGGGATCGGCGGGGCCTTCGACAAGCTGGTCGGCGGCGCCGTCAAGGAACTGGACAACATCTTCGTCACCGGCCTGAAGGACATCGGCGGTGACTTCATCAAGTTCGGTGGTGGGGGCGCGCTCGCCGCTACCTTCACCCAGGGGCTCATCGAAGGCAACTGGCAAGTCGTGCCGATGATGTTCGTCGGCGGCGGCATCGGCGGGGTCATGTTCGGCGCGGTCATGCGGGGCGCCGCCATCGGCGGCATCAAGTACCGCAAGATGAATCTGAAGATCGACTCCGATCTCCTGCACACGGTGAAGACCGGCGACCTGCTGGACGGCCCGCCGGGCAGGCGCCCGGGCGACGACAACGCCGGCGGCTCCCGCGACTTGAGGACCATCGAGGGGCCCCCGACACCGGACCCGAGCCGCCTGCCGCCACCGGCGTCGCAGGGCCCCGGGCCGAACGGGCCGCGAGGCGGCGGCCCGCCGGGGACCAGACCGAACATGCCGCAGCTGCCGCCGCGGAATACGCCGCTCTCGTCGCCCGATGAGGAGAACCCGGCCGGCGTGACCCCCGACCGGCTGCCGCCCACGAACCGCGGGCCGCAGGTGCGGGGGAACCCGCCGCTCAACGAGGAGATCGTCCAGTCGCCGCCTCCGGTCACTCCGAGCCGGTCGCCGGGGTCGCTTCCGGAGCCGCCTCCGGCGCAGCCGGTGAACAGGCTGGAGAGCGGGCCGCCTCCGGTCGCTCAGAACCGGTTGCCCGGGTCGCTTCCGGAGTCGCCCCCGGCGCAGCCGGTGAACAGGCTGGAGAGCGGGCCGCCTCCGGTCGCTCAGAACCGGTTGCCCGGGTCGCCTCCGGAGTCGCCCCCGGCGGGGCAGCCGCTGAACAAACTGCAGAGCGGGCCGCCTCCGGTCAACAAGGTGGAGGGCGCTCCGCCGCCGCCCCCTGAGCACGAGCTCGCGTCGCAGCACCAGATCACACCGATGGGGCACGACCAGCTTCCGCCGGTGCCGATGGTGTCCGAGCACGAGGGCGTCCAGCCGAACTTCGAGTTCGGCGCCGGCGAGGAGGCCCGGCGGGACTTCCAGATCGCCGAGGGTTCGCGGGACGAGCGCGTCGTCGTGCGGCAGCAGAACGAGCAGAGCCGGTTCTGGCAGCAGGAGAAGGCCGACCAGTACGTCAAGGCCGCGGTCGCCGCGTACCCCTCGTCCAACATGCACGGTGTGCCCCCGGAGGACCCCCGGCTCACTCCGGAGAAGCTGGCCCGCGTGACCGACCTTCCCGAGCACCTGCGCGACCGGGTCCTGTCGGCGTACGCCGAGGTCCTCGCCGAGCACCAGGACAACGGGACCCCGCCGGAGAACCGCGAGCTCCTCCTCTCCGGCCACGAGGACGACCCGCCGGGCGTCATGGAGCGCGAGGCGGGGTCGTCCTCCCTGCGCGAGTTGCTGGCCGGGAAGCTGGAGACGGTGTTCGAGGCCGCCGGCCACGAGGGGTCGCCGTCCGAGACGGCCGAGGCGCTGCTGGACGCGGACCCGCGGGTGAATCCGGCGGGCATGGTCCGCTCGATCGGGCTCCCGGAACACTTCACCGACGACATCGTCAGGGTGTACCAGCAGGTCCGCCAGGAGATCGGCGGGCTCACCGAACGAAACGAAGAGGCCTTCACGACGCGGCTGGCCGAGGCGCTGGAGTACCGGCTGCCCATGGGCCACGACCTGGACACGCAGTCCGTGGCCGACGTGCTGGTACGGGAGCAGGCGCGGGCCGATGCCGACACGACGCAGCCGTGGACCGAACAGGTCCGAGGGCGGTTCGACAGCCGCTGGCAGGAGCTGCACCAGCGGTATCTGGACGGCGAGCTGACCGAGACGGAGTTCGGCCGGCGCTTCGACGAGCTGGTCGAAGGGCTGACCGACGAGCTGGAGCTGGAGGTGGCGGTCCACTCGGTGCGCTCCAGCGCGGACCGGGACTTCGACCTGACCGCCCTCGGCACCGTGTACGGGCCGGTCGCCGAGGCGCGGATGCGGGCGCGCTTCCTCGACGCGGTCGAGTCGGAGGTACGCGGGAGCGCCGAACGCCTCGGCATGCGGGGCGCGAAGGTCGAGATGGAGCTGTGGGATCGGCTCCACAGCGAGGCCGACGAACGGTTCAACGACCTGTCGCAGGGCCTGCGCACCCGTATGGCCCTCGACGACCAGGCCGGCGCGGAGTTCAAGGGCCTGATGGAGCGGGCGGGCCTGGACCACAACTCCCCCGGGGCTCGTATGCTGCGCGCGCAGTACGACGCCGATTTCGCGGCGCGTACGCGGGTCCTGCCGGATGGCGTGGAGACCCGCACGCTTCGCCTGGCGGACTACGAAAGCCGCGCCGAGGAGCTGGAGCCCCTGGTACGCGCCGCGAACGAGCACTGGGCGCCCCGGCTGGAGGTCAAGGCCGTCGAGAACGGCCTGCTGACCGTCGCGGAGGACGACCTGGCCGCCCACGAGGCCGCCTGGCGGGCGCAGACCGCGCGGACGGACGTCGGCGACATCGGCAGTGCGGCGGTGCTGTCGGAGCTGCGCGCGGACCTGCGCTCGGCGGGCACCCGTCTCCTCGACGGCCGCGACGAGCGGACGCTGAACGCTCGGGACTGGGAGGCGTACACCACCGAGCTGAAGGCGGAGTTCGAGCGGCTGTCCCGGGAGACGCCCGGGAGGTTCGACGAGTACGCCGGCCGCGTCGCCGCGCTGCGCCGGGCGGAGGAGAACCTGATCGGCCTGAACAACCCGGCCGAGCACGTCGAGCGGGTCAGGTCCGACCTTCGCGAGGCGATGACCGAGGCGCACAAGGCGGTGCTCCGGGGGCCGGAGGACGGCGTCCTGTCGGCGGAAGAGCTGGCCGAGCGGCAGGCCGTCTTCGACCGGGAGTACTACGAGCCGTACATCGCCTCGCTGGGGTACCGGCTGGAGTTCGAGGCGGCGCTGGATCACTACATGGGCGACAGCGCGCTCAAGTTCCACGAGCTGAGCATGGAGGCGGACCGGCTCACCGGCCACGTACGGCGGCGGTACGCCATGTCCGACGAGCAGTTCGAGAAGGTGAAGAGCGACTACCGGGCCGAGTCGGTGACGATTCTCCACCAGCTCCACGGCCTGGCCCGGGACGTGGTCGTCATGCTGGCGCTGGAGAAGGTCGGCCACGACGTCTTCGGCACCACGGTGCGGGAGGCCGAGACGTCCCTTCAAGCGAGGCTCGACGCCCCGCGACTCGAGCGGCTGCGCGTGCAGTATGCGGCGGAGGCGGAGGCGGGGCGGGAGGCACTCCTCGCGGCGATGAACGGCATGGCGCGCAAGAGCTCCATGCTGGAGGAGTTCGACGGCGGGTACGAGGAGGGTCACCCGTCGCTGAGCTACCGGCAGGAGCGGGAGTACCGGGCCGGGCTCAAGGTGATCCGGAGTCGCCTGTCCAGCGATTGGGTGCATGCGAGGACCGAGGAGGAGTACGCCGCGCTCGTCGAGTCGGCCCGCGCCGATCTCGCCGAGCTCCGCGCCCGCGCGGTGGCGCGCGAGGAGGCGTACCAGCAGTGGCTTTCCGACCCCGAGTGGCGGGTGGACTTCGGTGAGGTGAACGTCACCCGCACCCCGGTCGAGGCCTACGGGAAGTCGGGCGGTACGAGCGAGATCGACGGGGCGCCGGAGGGTAAGCGGCCGGCGACCGTGTCGGAGGGGCCGCCGCGCGACCCGGACGACCGGCGGCCGTACGTCGAGGACGCTCCGGAGGAGGAGCCGAGCCCGCCGCAGCCCCCCGAGGACGCCGAGACGCTGCTGATGGAGCTCGAGCCTCCGCCGGCCGTCCACTCGGCCGCGATGATCGAGGCGCAGAACCACGTACGCCAGGAACTGGCCGCCCTGCGGGATGAGGTCGCGCGGCGCGACGAGGCGTACGTCGAGTTCGAAAAGGGGCTTGCCGACCACCCGGGACGCCGCGACGACATTCCCTGGTCCGAGCGTCGGTCACTGCGGGACTGGTTCGCCGACCAGTGGGTCGCCGGTGGGGACCGCGCGGAGCTGGGTGCGGAGCTCACCCGGCGGCTGGACGAGGCCCACAAGGCCGTCGCGGCGAATCAAGCCTTCGACCGTGAAGTGGCCGAGAGCCGGTGGATGCGGTTGCGTGCGGAGGACGCCGCCCTGCAGGACGATCCGCGTGTCGTGGCGCTGCGGAACCGCTTCACCAGCGAGTCGACCGAGGCGCTCAAGGACGACGAGCGGGCCGCCCTGATCGAGGAACTGCGCGACGAATACCGGCAGATCCGTACGACCTCGGGGCGGAGCGCCGCGGCGAACCGCGCCTTCAAGGCCGCGCTGACCGTCGACGGCCCGAACGGCCGCGTCGACCTGAGCCGGGGCGGCAGCACCTGGGACGAGGCCACCCGCAACTGGCATGAGCAGGAGCTGGCCCAGCTCCGGGAGCGCTACACCGACGAGCGCACGGCGCTCACGGACCCGGTGGCGCCGGAGGCGGTCCAGCTGACCGAGACCATCCGGCAGGACGCCCTCAAGCTGATGGCCCATTCCAGGCCGATCGCCGAGCTGGGCCGCCGGCTGGACCAGGTCGCCGAACGTCATCAGCCCGGCCACGCGTGGGCGAAGGAGACCCGGGACTGGTACCAGGCCGAGCAGACCGCGCTCACCAAGGAAACCATCGCCGCGATGAGCGACCAGCCGTTCGACACGCGGCTGCGAGCCCGGCTGGAGGCGCGCTACACCGAGCAGCTCAAGGTCCTGAACGACGTCGCCGCCGAGCGGGAGCTGGCGAGGCAGGAGTTCGCCCGTGTCTCGGCCGGGCAGGTGAGCGGGCAGGCGACGCTGAAGTCCCACGAGACGGTGACGTGGGTGAACCAGCGGATCGAGGAGATCCGCCTGGCCTACGTCCAGGCACAGCTCGAGGACAACGCCGCCCAGGAGGCCCAGAGCAGTGGCGTGGAGTTCGTCCCCGCGCCGCCGGAGGCCGATGCCTGGCGTGTCCGCGGCTGGCAGCGGCAGCAGAAACAGGTGAACGACGATTTCCTGCAGCTGCGCGCCCAGCGTGTGGAGGAGCTGGCGCTCCTCGAGGCCTCGGGAACCGAGCAGGCCCGTACGACCTTCGACGAGGGCATCGAGGCCTGGCTGCTGAAGCGTCCTGGAGCGCAGGACGACCCCGTTTTCCCGCAGGTCAAGGAACAGATGCGGGAGGAGTACGAGCGTCGGCTGCTGGCGGCCGGCCCGGACCGGCAGGAGGTCATCGACGCCCTCCCCGACGAGCTGGATCTGGAGGCGGCCCGGCAGCTCCAGATCAGTCTCGGCCTGGCCGCTTTCGAGCGGGGCGCCGCCGCTTGGCAGCGCCCCCGGTTGGGCACGCCGGATCACCGCCTGCCGCGCGTGCTGAGTTCGAGCGTGATCGAGGCCGTGCTGAGGGAAGAGCGGCCGGAGTTCCAGCGGCGCTGGGAGGAGGCCGTACGAGAGATCTTCAGCGAGCCTTCCGACGTCCACGAGAATCTGGCGGCGAACTTGGAGACCGCCCGCGACCGGTTGCGCGAGCTGAGCGAGGGCCTCCTGTTCGACGCCCTGGACAACCGCGCGGGCCTGGCCTCGGAGTTGGAGCGCTTCGACGGGCTGTTCGGCGACGCGGCGGTCTCCTTCACCGGTCACCTGTCCGCGGACGACCACGCTCTCCTCGACGTCTTCGAGGCCCGCAAGACCGTACTGTCCGGGCCGGGACGCGAGAGCGTGCAGCGCGATGTCCGGGAGACGTTGCGGAAGGCGTACGCCCGCCACCTCCCGACCGGTAGCCGGATCACCGACGTACGTCTGGCCCAGTGGACGGAGGCGTTCGACAAGGCGGTCGCCTCGGTGCCGTCCCGGCTCGCAGAGCAGGCCGCCCGTGAGACCGTGCTGCGGCGCGTCCTGACCACCGTCAAGACCACGCAAGAGGAGTGGGCCAAAGATCCGGGCCTGACCGGGGCGTTCGGTGAGAGGTTCGGCGTCCGGCAGGGCGCCGCACTGGCCCAGCGGCTGTTGGCCCCGCTGCAGAAGTCTCTCGCCCGGGACGTCGACGACCGCTTCGCCAAGGCCTTCACCGGCGAGCAGGACAAGCCGCTGAAGGACCGCGTCAAGGAATGGCGCACGTGGTACGACGAGGCCTTGGGCGCCGACCGGCTGAAGACGTCGATCGCCGTGGAGGTGGCACGCCAGAGCATGGCCGGCAGGGCCGAGCAGCTCTTCGCCGAACATGCCCCGCGCTGGCATGCCGAACACCCCGACCAGCCGATGACCGAAGACGACCTCGATCGGGCGCGGTCCGGCCTGCGCGAACGCACCCTCGCCGCCTACGACAACGTCTTCGGCTTCGCCGTGAAGACGCCGGCCGACCTCGACGGCCGCGTGGCGGTCTGGGATCAGCGGGTGGAGGGGCTCATCGGTGACCTGCCCGGCCATCTCGCCTTCGAGGCCAACGCCCTGGCCGCCCTCAACGGACTGGGCCGCCAATTCCACACGCTCAGCCAAGGCCATCCCGAGGGCGACGAGGAATGGCTGGACCGCAACGGCGAGAAGTTCGAAGAGAAATCGTTCGACAATTACCGCATCATGTTCGGCCCACCGGACCTGTCCGCCATCTGGCAGGACCGGCAGAAGGCCACCACTGACGCGTTCCCGGCGGGCCGTGCGGAAGCCGCCGTCGAGGCGGCCGCGACGGCGGAGACCGATCCCACGGTCGAGCCGGACCTGACGCCCGAGTCGGCCGAGGCAGCGGCGCTGGAGCGGAGCTTCGAAACGCTCCTGTGGTCCGACGTCCGCAAGGAACTGCAGCGTCACCACCTGCCCACCGCCGACGAGGACGCGCGGGAGCTGCGGGCCGAGCTGCCCGAGAGGTACTGGGCGTTGGCCCGGTCCGATCGGCGGTACCGGAAATCGGCGGCCGTGAAGATCGTGCTCGATTACCTCGAGTCCAAGGGGCTGCCCGGCGGCGGGTCCGCGGAGGAGAAGGAATATTGGGCGATCATGGCGCACCCGGACGTCGTGGATCCCAATGAGGTGGGCCCGCTGGTGCTGGCGAGGGGACCGCACCGTTCCACGCTCTCGGTCGAGACGAAGATAGTTTTCCTGGGGCCGGACGGCCTCTACTACAGGTACCGGAAGGACGCGACGGACGCGGGCGGCAGCGGCGTCGGCGTTGCGGTGGCGATCGCCGAAATCGACACCGGGGTGATGCGCGACCGCGCGGGGGAGAGCAGCTACGCTCCGCCGGATCTCGTGCACCGGACGGAACTCGCGGTGCAGGAGAGGTTCTCCGAGATTCCTGGCGAATTCGGCGGCCAGCCCTCTGTCGAGCTGGCGGACTTCCTCCCGCTGGGCTGGCGGCTCACCCCGGAAGGGGAGGGGTGGCTGATCGGCCCGCGGCCGATCGGGGCTCCGCCGGACTCCCACAACCAGTACAACGTGGGCGCGGAGACGGCGGCGATCTATCGTCTGATCACCGAAGACGTCGCCGAGATGACCTGGCGCGACGAGTCGGAGGGTTATCTCACCCGCACTCATCTGGCCGACGCGCAGGCCTTCGCCGACTACTTCGCGGCACGAATGTTCGCCTACGAGACCCTTGGGCGCATTCCCGAGGACCTGTCGGCTGTCTACCCCTATCTGAACATTCCCGATCTCGCATTGCAGGAACTGCGCTCCCACGCCTTCACGGAGTACGTGATCACGGCGACGCACCTCAACGGTCCGGTGCATCCCGGTATCAACAAGGCGCACGTGGCGTACCTCATCCGGCACGAGGCCGGCTACCGTTTCAAGTCGCTGCCGGAACGGGCGCAGGCGTTCGTTCGGGCCGACCGGGAGGCGTTCCGCGGTGGCGTGGAAGAAAAGTTCCTGACGCGTATTCCGGACTACTTCGAGCGGTTCCAGAACCACAACGGCGAGCCATTCCCGGCCGACAGCCTGCTGGCGACGGAACTGGACATCAGTAAGTATCTCGACGGCGCGCTCACCGGTACAAAAGGGCAGACACTGGCGGCACTGCTCGGCCTGAAGGTCCTCCCGGAATTCGACACGGAGGGCGGACCGCTCGCCAAGGCCGTCCTGGAGATCGGTTACTACGGCCAGTTGATGACCGACGTGGCGACGTCGCGGCAGTACCTCCAGAGGCTGACGGACAAGGTGCGGTCGCTGGAGCCCTGGGTCCAGCGCCTGCACAATCCCACCGCCGCGGACCTGGCGGAGATCGAGGCCGCGCGGACGGCAGTGCGGCAGCTGGCCCCGCAGGACGGGGTGGGGCTCGAGCTCGAGCCGGCCGAGCACTTCGACCCGGTCTACCACTCGGATGACTGGCCGGCGGTGCGTGAGCGTTATGAGAAGAACCTCGCCGAGCAGATGGCCAGGCGCCTGGGCGCCGACCGGGTGAACGACCTCATCGCCGCGACCCAGCACGGTCCTCGCTTCTCTCACCATTCCCCGGGGGAGCGGCCCCATTGGTGGCGAACCTGGATGCGGGAGTCGCGCGGTTACCGGATGAGCGAGAGGGCGCCGGGCTTCGAAACGTACTTCGCGTACTACCGGAGCCAGGCCCCGGAGGCCGACGACGGCCACGAGATCCTCGCGGCGATGATCGCCTCGCAGGTGGCCCGGGGAGTGCCGCTGTTCGAGGTCGTGCTCGCCTGGTGGCGGGCCGGGTACGGCGGCGACGCGGCGAACGGGGGGCTGTTCAGCGAGGCGTCGGAACTGTACGAGTTCGTCGACGTCACGCTCGCGCCCAGGGCCGACGTCACGGATCCGCGGCGGGTGCAGGCGCTGACGCCGCCGCACCTCACGATGTACGACCCGCTGGTCGGCTGGACGTTCGACGGCGACCTCGCCGATCCGGCCGGTCGGATGGGACTCTCGCGGCGGGAGGCCGCCGCCCTGCTGGCGTTCGGCGAGCTGCCGCCCGAGGGCTCCGGAGACGCCCTGACCGACCTTCAGTGGGTCGTCGCCCGGAGGGCGGCCCTGCGCCTTCCCGAGTCGGACCAGTGGGTGTGGACCGCCATGTGGCACCAGGGGGATCCGGTGTCGTTCCCCCAGATGGCCGCGGGGCTGCCGATGACGATGCCGGCGATCGCACGCGTATGGGGGTCCCCAGAGGAGGCCATGGCGTCCGTCCAGCCCGACGGACCCGGCTGGATGGTCCTCTCCCGAGTGCATCACACCGTTCACGACGCGGGCGTTTTCGGCCCGGCCAGCGGCCAGGGCCACGTGCGCTACCTCGTGGACGGCGGCACGTTCACCGTCACCGAGGTGCGCACCAACGTCGATGAGCAGCGTGTCGAGCTGGTGTTCGCTTCGCCGGAGAACGCGGTGCAGGAGGGCGCGCTCCAGAACGCGGACGGGCGACAGTACGGGAGCCTCTTCCTCACCCCCGAGGACTGGGAGCGGGTGGCGGCGCGGTTCGCGCAGGTGGAGAGCACCGTCGTGGCCTGGGGTCGGGACCAGAACGGGCAGCTGATCACGACGGCCTTCAGGACGCCGTACGCGGATCCGGCCCGGCTGTGGGTGTACGGCGGGTACGACGCCGCGCTCGGAGCGCCCGCCGTCTACGCGAGCGGCCAGGCGGCGCGGCTGGCGCAGGAGGGGTACACCGACCTGCTGTTGCTGGCCGATGCCGGGTACTCCGAGGCGATGTCGCGCACGCTGTCGGGACTGGCGCAGGAGCACGGCCTGCGGATTCACACCGCCCCGCTGGCGCTCGTCCAGGAGTACGTGGACGAGCCGGCGGTGTTCCACCTGCCGCTCGACGCACAGGGCCGGCCGACCTCCTGGGTGACGTACCTGCCGGACGGCGGCGTGTACCAGCCGGCGCGGGAGATCGCCTGGGCGTACGCGTCCCCGCAGGCATACCCGGACCTGGCGCGCATCGGCCTGTTCGGGGGCTCACCGGACACCGGAATCGATCCGCTGGCGGCGCACTGGCCGATCGGCCGGGAGCTGACAGTCGGAGAGCGGCGTTTCGGGGACGTCACGCCCGTAACGGGCCACGAGGTGCCGGCGCCGTCGGATGGCAAGGCGGCGGTGCGGACGTTCACCTACTCGCGGATGCTGGAGTCGCGCTCCGAGCCCGTGACCTATGAGGTCAGTGAACTGGGCTGGATCCGGCTCCCCGACGGCCGGCCGCTCTCCCCGGAGGGCTGGCGGCGGTTCGGCGACGACTTCTTCCACGAGCCGACGGGCGCGTTCCTCCGGGGCGACAACGGCTGGATCGGTCAGGCCGGCAACGCGGAGGCGCTGCGCGAGGTGCCGCGCGAACCGAACGAGATCCCGCCGTACACTCTCGTCGCCCGGCCGAAGGCCATCTATCTCGTACCGGCAGGCGACGACCACGCGGCAGCGGTACGCATCCCGCTGACCGAGGCGCCGCCCCTGTCCGAGGTGCAGCGGATCGTCGAGGACGTGGCGGTCTGGGCGGCTGGGGAGGAGCACCTGCCTTCTGATGAGGAGCAGGCGTGCATGGTGTTGGTCCGCGGGTTTGTGGAGCGGTTCGCCGGCGGTACGGGTCATATTCGTTCGGCGGGTGCGGTCGATGATGAGTTGACGGTGCCGGACGCGGTGAACGTGCGGTATCTGGGTCTGCCACGTTCGGACTGGGGACCGGTGACTTCGTGGGAGTCTCTGGTCGGTGCCCTGGCCCAGAGCCGGCGGCAGGTTCCCGGCGCTGATCGCGGTGACGTCCCTGCGCTTGAGGTTGTGGCGGTGAAGCAGTCGGGGGGCAAGGGCCACGCTCTGGTGCTGATCCGTACGGCCGACGGCGGGGTGCGGGTCTTCGATCCGCGGTTCGACGCCGACACGCGGCAGAACGCCGTATCCGAAGGCACGACCGGGAACCTGACCGGCGGCTGGGCCGGGAAGTGGCTGTATCAGGCAGACCTCGACCACATGAACCGGACGTGGTCGCCGGTCACCGCTCGTGTCCTGGCGGTGAATGAGTACGGCCATGTGATCAAGCCTCGGCCGCTGGATGCGTCTGGTGCGGTTCTGGAGTCCGCGTCGCAGTTGCAGGCTCTCACCGACCCGTCCGACCCCCGCATCGGTACTGGGCCTGCGCCGGCGGGCGCCGCTCTCTCCGTAACCCTAGGAGTGTGCCAGTGGCCCATCCGCCTGTACGAGGGGCTGAATCTGAATTTCACCATCTTGAGTCCGGAAAGGGACGCATCCAAGCCAGAACTGTTCGTCACATGCAGCCAGCCGACCGTATCGTACAGGGAAGACGGCCAGCCATCCCTTTACTGCCCGTCGTGCGAGGAAGAACATGCGCGGGACGGGCGCAGGATGACCAGTCTGGCGCGCGACGCGCGGAGAAAGTTCATCAGCCTCGCGAAAGCGGCGGACTCTGCTTGTCGGTGGCCCGTCGGCTTGGGCGCGGATGTGGATTTCACCAGGCTGGATCCGAAGAGGGACGCTAGCGATAAAGGCAAATTCATCACGTGCGGCCAGCCGGTCGACGTGTCCGCCTTTATCGTCAGCGGCGGAGGCGGTTCCAGGCCGGCCTACTGCAAGGATCATGTGGTGGCCTCCGAAGGAAGCAAAACCGATAGGGGATCGGCGGCGAGGAAGGCACGGATAGATCTCCTGGAACGGGCCAGGCGCGTGGGTGCGGTTTTGGCCGGTGTGGGGTTGCGGCGGATTGGGGCGGTGGGTAATGGGGGTTGGATCTATGACGCGTTGATGGGTACGGCTGGGCCGGGTCTGTTCGGGGGTTTGACGGATCCGGTGGAGGTGCGCCGGTTTGTGGCTGGTCAGTTGCGGGTGCGGCCGGATTTGCAGCGTGTGGTGGCGGCGATCAGTCCGTTCTGGGGCGAGGTGGCTGATTGGATCGAGTCCGGTTCGGCGGGGAAAGACGTTCGTGGTGGCATTGAGCCGGAGTTGGTCGCGCGGGTGTTCGACCTGCATATTGAGGTTGTCACTCATGACGGTGATGTTTATCAGGTGGGGGATGGGCGGCGTCGGGTCACGCTGGTTCACTGGGCTGCTGCTGGTCATTGGGAGGGCACACAGACTATTTCGGTTGGACCGGAACCGCGCGGGTATCGGTGGTTTCGGTTGCCGGTGGCGATGGCTGGTTTTGCTGGGTTTTTTGATGCGTTCTTGCGTGCGGCCAGGGCCGCCGGGCTCGCCGACACTGGAGCCACCGTCGAAGAGTTGCGAGTCGGGCTCGCGAATGCGGTGGAGAATCCGGTGGTTCAGCAGGAGGAGTTTCCTCCTGAGATGGTCGGTTCGGTGCACCGGATGTGGGTTGCTGCTCGTGTCGCTGAGGGGATCGATCCGCAGGCGTTGACGGTTGACGCACTATGGCGTTCGATCGCTGGGCAGCTTCGTGATGGTTCATGGAATGGTGAGGGCCGGGCGCTGGTCTTCCACCTGATCGCGAACCGCTACAACACCGGGCTGCGCATCCTGTCCCCCCAAAGCGCGATGGAAGCGTTCGGTGATCCCGGCGCATCCGATTTCCTCGCCTTGTACCAGCCCATCGGCTACCAGCGGGATGCCATCGAACCCTCGCCGGCCTCAGCCGTGCCTGTGCCGGTGTCCCCATTGCTCGTTATGGATGACGTTCCTGATTCGCCGGTCAGTGAGCCGGCCGAGGAGCGGCGGGCCGAGATCCGGGATGTGAGGGCGCGTCTGGAGTTGGGTGAGGAGGGCCTGGGGGCGCCTTATGAAGGCGATGTAACGCTGCAGGGCTCGAATCCGCCGGCCGCTCATACCATCTCCGCGGGGCAGGACGTCAGCCGGGAATCGTTGGGCGGACCGCTTGATTCTCGTCTCGAGGCAGGGCCTTCGCGGGGGCCCCAAGGCCCGGTCACCGCTGGTCCCCGCTCCACGGCGAATGGTTGCCAGTGGCCTGAGGGCCTGCGCCCGGGCCAGGATCTCACTGGGCTGAAGGTGCGTACGGCCGCAGGCGACAAGAACCGGTTCATCACGTGCGGCGAGCCGCCCGTACCGCGCCGCTCCGCGAGCGGCGCGGCACCGGTCTATTGCGAGGAACACTCGCGCACGCCCAGGCCGGCGGTCGCGGCGCGAATCGAGCGGGAAAGGCTCATCAGCGTCGCGCAAGCGGCGGGGGCTACCTGTCGGTGGCCCACCGACCTGCACGCGGATCTGGATCCCGCCAGGCTGGGTCCGCACCCGGGCTCAGGCAACAGCGACCTGTTCAACATGTGCGGCCGGACGGTCGTTGCACCCTCCTCCCTCAACAAGAGACCGGCCTACTGCAAGGATCACGCGGAGGAAAAGGCAGACGGCTGGCGCGATCCGGGACGCGCGGCGGGCATCAAGCGGGAAGCACTCGTTCGGCGGGTCCGGCGTGTGGGTGCGGTTTTGGCTGCAATGGGGTTGCAGCGGGCCGGGGTGGCGGGTGATGGGGATCGGTTTTATGACGCGTTGATGTACACGGCTGGGCCGGGTCTGTTGGGGGGTATGACGGATCCGGCGCTGGTGCGCCGGTATGTGGCTGCCGTCTCGGTGGGGGATGAGGTCCATGGTGGCGATGATCCGGGGCAGGCCGCCCGGGTGTTCGACCTGCGTATCGATGTTGCCACTGATGAGGGTGAGCTCTATCAGGTCGGGGACGGGCGGCATCGGGTCACGCTGGTTCGCTGGACCGAAGATCGTTGGAGCGATGGTCGTTGGGAGGGCACGGAGGCTGTTTCGGTCGGCGAACTGGCCAGGTCGGTGTTGCCGGGGTATAGGTTGCGCCGGGTGCCGTTGGCGATGGCTGGTTTTGCTGGGTTTTTTGATGCGTTCTTGCGTACGGCCAGGGCTGCCGAGCTTGCCAATTCCGGAATCACCGCCGAGGAGTTGCGGGTCACGCTCGCGGATGCGCTGGAGGATCCGCGGATTCAGCAGGGGTTGCCCGCCGATGCGCCGTGGCGTTCGATTGCCGGCCGGCTTCGTGATGGTTCGTGGGATGGTGAGGGCTGGGCGCCGGTCTTTCATCTGACCGCCCAGTTGTATGAGGCGAGGCTCCGTGTTCTGCCCGCGGGTAACGCGGAGGAGATGTTCGGTGATCTGGAGGCTTCTGGTTTCCTCACTTTGTACCGGCCTGGCGATCATCAGTGGGATGGCACCGAGCGGTTGCCGGTCTCTGCTGCGCCAACCGGCACTCATTCGGCGCCGAGCGCGCCGCCGGATCTGCGGCCGGCCTCGAGCGTCTCGGAGGCGGACGTCTATGCGTTCAGCCGGGACGCGGTGCGGTGGTGGGGTCACCACGTGCTGCGGGTGGCGGAGGAATCGGTCGGCCTCTACGAATGGGTGGGGAATGAGCTCGTTCTCGAGGGGAACCGCATCGAGGCCGCCGAGACCGTGGAGCAAGGCGCCAATGACTTCATCCGGTGGATCCGCGGGCGGGGACCGACGCCGACCGCGCTGAGCGGGATGAACTGCTGGCAGGCACTCCTTTTCACGGCGTACTGGTCCGGTGCGGTCGATCGGAAATGGCTGGTACAGATCCACCGCGAGGCCGCTGAAGCGGCGACCATCGGCTACCACGCTCAATCGCACGCCTCGAAGCAATATGTCGAGAAGCTCCTGCGCGCCATGAGCGCCAGCGATACGCGGCATTATCAACGCGATCCGCGAACCGGGCTGACGACACCGGATCTGCGCGCCGGGCATCTGGTTTTGATCAACCGGTCCGACCACGTGGCGCTGGCACTGGGAACGCGTGATTCCCAGGGGCGCCAGGAGGTGCTGAGCCACTGGGTCTACCCGGAGGCCGCACCGGGGCAGCCGTACGGCGAGCCCGACACCCGACCGGGGTTCCTCCAGCGGACGACGCTGGAGGAGTTGCTCGTCGGCATCACCAACCTTGATTCCATCGCGTCCGTGTTGCCGGCGTGGTGGTCGGGACTGGGGCACGCCCCCGCTCCCGGAGGCGACGCGGCACCGGTCGTGGAGCCCGCGAAGGTGGTTGCCAGGCCGGCGAGTGTGGACTGGCTGGATCGGCGGTTCGCGGCGCCTGTGGTGAAGGTCGTGACGGAGCGTTATGACCCGAAGATCGACTTCAAGTTCAGGAGGAACGGGTCTCCGTACGCGTCGGCGTGGGAGACGCAGGTCCGGATCAATGTTCAGCGGATCCAGGCGGCGAACGGCGCGTGGTTGCGTAATCACGTCGTTGTTCTGCCGGTGAGGCCGATGTTCGGGGTGACCTCTTCCGAGGTCGCGGAGGTGCAGCGGACGCTGAATCGGCTGCTGGATCAGTACGCGAACCGGGGATATGAGCTGGAGGTGTCGAAGGACCAGTTCTTCATGGCGTTGAAGCTGGTCGTCGACCCCCACCATCGCGGAGCGGTCGAGGTGCGGCCGGGTCGGACGGTCGATGCGCCGGATCTCGATTTGGAGCGGCCGGACACTCGGCACTGGGGTCTGAGAGATTTCGCCGTCGAGTTGCTGCACGAGTCGTTCCATTACATGGGACTGCTGGATGAGAACCGGGATGGGCTGTCGCTGTTCCGGCGGCTGGCGCGGTCGTTGGCGGTCAAGCATGACGGGATCATGGCGGGGGGCGTCTTCGATCCGTCCCAGCCGATGCCGGCACGGTATCTCCGCGAGATCGAGGCCACCGTCGACGCCACGGCGGTTCTGCGCGACCACCCGCTGAACGCGCCGGGGCTGCGCGGCCTCGCCGTCGTCATGCCGTCGGCTGCGGACAGCCTCGCGGAGGCGGTGGCGTTCGCGTCGATGTACGAGGTGGCGACCCCACGGGACGAGCGTCTGCGTTATTCAGCCCCGCCCGCCCCTCACCGGCTCGCGCCGGCGGGCCGCGATCCGGTGGATCAGGTGGTGCGGCTGGGCCTGGACTCCGTCGGCTCGTACGAGTGGTGGGGCAACTCCGGTCCGGATCCGAACGATGGGTTCCGCATCGCGGAGACGGGCCCCTACGGCGCGCGTAATGATTTCGCGCGCTGGATTCGGGGCAACGGGCATGCGCCGTCGTCGTCCGGCTCGATGAACTGCTGGCAGGTGCACCTCCTGCTCGCTTATCGGGCCGGTGTGGTGCGCCGGCGGTGGCTGGTCCATGTGCACGATGCGGCGACGGCCGCGGCCGTCCGGGCGTACGACCTGGCCAGGGTCGAGGGGCTGGATGAGGACGGTGCGATCGAGGGCGCGTTCGACGTCTTCACGTTCACGCTCATGCAGCTTGTGGGCTCGGGTGCGACGACCGAGCACACCGTTTCTGCGGATCTGAGCGTCGAGCCGCCGATCCCACGCGGTCACTGGGTGTCGCTCAATGACAACCACCACGTGGCGCTGGCGACGGGTGCGCGTGATGCGTACGGTCGCCAGCAGGTGCTGAGCCACTCCCAGTTCCTGGCGGCGAACCACGATGCGTACGCCAACACCGAGGCGCCGGGCGTGTTGCAGCTGACCACGATCGAGGAGTTGCTGGAGGAGTTCGGCCCGGACGTCACGGTCGTTTCCCGGGCGCCCGCCTGGGCTCCCGCCGAGGCGACGGGTACGCATTCGGCGCCGAGCGCGCCGCAGGATCTGCGGCCGGCGTCGAACGTCCCAGCAGAGGACATCTACGCGTTCAATCCGAACGAGGTGCGGAGCTGGAATCACCGTGTGCTGCAGGCGGGGGAGGGATCGGTCGGCTTCTACAACTGGGTGCCGAATGTGTGGAATTTCGTCCACGGGCGCGGCCTGCTGCTTTCCGGGGTCATTAATGACGGCAGGACCAATGACTTCGTCCGGTGGCTCCGCGGGCAGGATTCCACGCCGTCCATGCGGAGCCGGATGAACTGCTGGCAGGTATTCCTCTTCACGGCGCACTGGTCCGGTGCGGTCGATCGGGGCTGGCTGGACGGGATCCACCGCGAGGCGATCGAGGCGGGGAACGACGCCTACCGCGCCGATCAGGATGAGCAGCGCGGCTACAAGGCGTTTTTCAAGAGTCTCGCGCGCTCGATGACCTCCGGCGAACCGCGGCGTCATAATGCCGATCCACGAACCGGGCTGACGACACCGGATCTGCGCGCCGGGCATCTGGTGTTGATCAACCTGGACGAGCACATGGTGATGGCGCTCGGAACGCGTGACGCCCAGGGGCGCCAGGAGGTGCTGAGCCACTGGGACTTCCCGGAGGCGGCACCGGGGCGGCCGTACGGTGCGCCCGGCCCTAAACCAGGGTTCCTGCAGAGGACCACACTGGAGGAGGTGCTCGTCGGCTTCTCCGGCACGCCTTCCGTCGTGTCCGCGGCGCCGGCGTGGTGGTCGGGACCGAGTCCTGCCGCGCTTCCCGAAGCCAAAGCGGAACCGATCATGGAGCCCGCGAAGGGGGTCATCCGGCCGGCGAGCGCGGACTGGTTGGATCGGCGGTTCTCAGCGCCTGTGGTGAAGGTCGTAACGGAGCGTTATGACCCGAACGTCGACTTCTTGAGCGGGAATCGGTCTCCGTACGCGTCGGCGTGGGAGGCGCAGGTCCGGATCAATGTTCAGCGGATCCAGGCGGCGAACGGTGTGTGGCTGCGGAATCACGTCGTTGTTCTGCCGGTGAGGCCGATGTTCGGCGTGACCGACTCTGAGGTCGCAGAAGTGCAGCGCAAGCTGAACCGGCTGCTGGATCAGTACGCGAACCGCGGATATGAGCTGCCGGTGTCGAAGGACCAGTTCTTCATGGCGTTGAAGCTGGTCATCGACCCGGACCATGGGGAAGCGGTTGAGATACGGCCGGGCCGGACAGTTGATGCGCCGGACCTCGATCTGGAGCGGCCGGACGCCCGTCACTGGGGTCTCCACGACTTCGCCGTCGCGTTGCTGCACGAGTTGTTCCACTACATGGGCCTGCTGGATGAGAACCGGGACGTCCTGTCACTGTTCCGGCGGCTGGCGCGGTCGTCGGCGGTCAAGATCGACGGGATCATGTCGGGCGGCGTCTTCGATCCGTCCCAGCCGATGCCGCCGCGGTACCTGCGGCGTATCGAGGCCAATGTCGACGCGACCGCCGTTCTGCGCGACCATCCGCTGGGCGCGCCTGAGCTGCGCGGTCTCGCCGTCGCCACGCCGTCGGCTGCGGACGGCGTCGCGGAGGCGGTGGCGTCCGCGTCGGTGTACGAGGTGGCGACCCCGCGGGACGAGCGTCCGAACTATTCCGCCCCGCCGGCCCCGCCGCAGCTCACGGTCGCCCCCGCGGCGCCGATCCCGGAGATCGTCATCGAGGGCCCGCAGGACGAGGGCGACGAGGACGGCGAGGAGAGCGGCGCGCCGGCCGTTCAGATCGTCGGCGAAACCGCGGGCCGGACACAGGTGGGCCCCTTCGACGAACTGGCGGCGCTGTATCCGTCCGCGGCCGTGTCCACGGAGCCGCGGCTTCCGCTCCGCTTCTCCGATGTCGTGGCAGCGGATGACGTATGGAAGTACTTCATCGACGCGCGGCATCACGCCGCGGCACGCGCCACGCTCCCGTCGGACCCCGGCCGTTACTACGACAATGACCGGTCGCCCGGCTTCCGGGCGGCGATGCTTCGCACGTTCAACGAGGTCTTCAACCAAGACCCGCTTCACCTCGGCTGGAACGCCTACGAACTCCGGCACGACCTGGTCACGGGCGGCCTCACGGGGGACTTCGCGCGTAACGGCGTCGGCACCAGTATGGGGCGCTTCCCCCTGAGAGCCGTCCGGCCCGCACCGGACATGTTCGACGAGGTCATCGGCGGCCGGCCGCTCATGTCCTCCTACGATCAGGCCCGTACGGCGATCGACGCCGACGAGCCCGCTCCGCTGACCGTCTATCAGGGCCACGTTTCCGGCAACGCGTACGTGTACACGCTTTATGACGCCGCCGAAACACCGGCCCTGGTCGATGAGGTCTTCGAGAACCTCCGCGCCGATGTGTCCGTGGCGACCACGGACCTCGATCGGCTGATCGCGATCGGCCGGGCGATTCGTACCCTGCATGTCCTCCACCCCTACGTGGACGGAAACCTCCGGCTCGACGTCTATGTGCTGTTGCCGCATCTGCTCCTGCAGAACGGCTTCCGCCCCGTGCTCAGCGACGAGCTCCACAGGATTTTCAACGGCGGCTACTCCCTCCACCAGATCGCCGCCGTCCTGCTGCACGGACAACCCCAGGGCGCCCCGGAAATACGTCGGGTGCTCGACGACCCGGACGATGTGCCGGTGCATGCGGACGCTCTCGCGCCGCCGGACGTAGAGACCGAGGCGCCCCGCCCCGCGATCGTCGAGCTGCCGGTCCGGCCGGCGGAGGGTGAGACGTTCGGCCGGGCGCTGGCGCGGGCCCTCGACGACAACGCGTCGCTCCTGCCGGAGCGGGAGGGCTCCGAGGCGAAGGGCGCCACTCCGCTCGACCGGTTCTTCGAGGGCCTGACGGAGGAGGACCTGCCGGAGTCCGCGGAGGACGCGCAGGTGTCCCTCGACGTCCTCAAGCGGGCGGGCATCCGGCTGGAGCGCGGTCAGGAGACGCAGGCGACGCTTCAGGGCGGGATCGCCATCGAGTCGCTGGAGCTCAGCCGCGTACAGCGGTTCCGGCTGGCGACGGAGCTCGAGTCGGCGAAGACCCCGGAGACGCAGGCGGAACTGGCCACGGTGCTGAACGCCGCCGCCCGGCGCCTGGGAATACAGGTCGCCTTCGGTACGGCGCGAGACGACGAAGACCTGATCACGCCGGGCGCGGATTCGAGTGCGCCGCGGTACGGGTCGGGTGGCGATCTGGATGACGCGGCGATCCTGGAGGAGGTGGGGCTGGAGCGGAACGATGTCGGTGAGCTGGTCGGTCGGGTGAACCGGGCGCTGCCGGCGGGCGGGCGGGTCGACGCGGCGACGGTGGTGGAGGCGTACCGGGGGCTGACGCAGGAGCAGCGGCGGGCGGTGTGGGAGGCCAATGGGCCGGCCAGGCTGCGCATTCTCGGTATCCAGGTGCCGCGTGTGCGCGGTGGGGCGTCCGGTGAGGACGCACTCGCGTACGAAACCGAGGCTCCGGGTGCCGATGTCGACCGTCCGCTGGCGCGGATCCTCGAGATCGCGCGGGATGAGTTCCTCCTGACGAACGTCGAGGACGAGGCGGATCTGGAGCCGTTGCTGGCCGGCCTGTTCGGTGCGGATCACGACTGGACCGTCGAGGATCTGGTGGCCCTGGCCGGACGGACGATGGCCGGCGGGCGGGACGAGATCGGCGTCGGCGATCTGTTCCGGCAGTGGGAGGCGGAGGGGTTCGTCGAGGAGCTGGGGGATCGTCTCGGCGTCATTCCCGATGCTCTGCGGCGTCAGCTTCCCGGCCTGGTCGCGTTGTTCCGTGAGGAGTGGCCGACCGCCGCCGAGCGGCTGGACGGGCCCGTCACGCTGAACGACCTGCTGCCGTTGGTGCGGGCGACGCTCGACCCGGCGGCCGATGCGGTGACCGCCGACCAGGTGATGGATCTGATGGGCGCGGCGGAGGCGGTCGAGCGGGGCGGGCATCCGCTGACGGTGGCGGCGCTGGAGTCCGTGACCCGCGATCCCGTGCCGGTGCCGCCCTGGTACGCGGCGCACGGCGGGCTCGGTGACGGGCACGTGTCATCGATGACGGACGTGGTCGCCAGGTCGGTGCCAGGGGGTAAGGCCGCCGGGGCGGTCGACGAGTGGATCGGCGCGGTGACCGCCGGGCTGGACTCGCCGGTCGCCGCCTCGGTGCGCAAGGAGATCCTCGCGCTGCTGGCCGACAGCGATCCCAAGACCTGGGAGAAGCTGCTTCGCCACGGCAAGCTAATCGTCGTCAAGGGCGTACGGGTCAAGCTCACGTTCTTCGCCAAGGAACTGGCCTATGAGCCGCCGGCCGACGTGGCCGTCGACCCGGGCCACCAGGAGTACTTCAGCAGGTACGTCGACACGTCGTCCTCTGAGGGCACCTCGCGTCATGTGCGGTCCGCTAGGAACGGCAGCATCGAGCCGATCTTCTTCCTGGCGGTGCAGGGCGGCACGCAGGCCGCATTGTCGCACGCGGGGCCGACGGGGAAGATCACGATGGAGCGCGGGTACTCCGCCGGGAACAGCATCGCCTTGGAAGTGCAGTCCGGGAACCGGGTCATCGCCAATGCCGTGCACATCTACTCGGCCCGGATCCGGATCCGGGCCACCGTGAACCGCGAGTTCCGGCCGAGTGTGGCACTGCCCGGTACGGCACGGCTGGCCTACCCGAAGGTGTACTCCTCGGCGGCGGAGGCGTCGGCCATGACGGAGGCCGTCGAAGATGGCGGGCATCCCGTCGTGCGAGTGGCGGATCCGGAGGTCCTGCACGGGCTGGACTACGCGGTCAACGCGGCGCTGCCCGAGGAACTGCTGACCGGGCTGACCACGACCCTGGAGAACGAGTTCGGCCTTTCGGCCGAGGACGCCGACGTGATCGTCCAGGACGCGGCCGAAGAGTACTTCGACGAGAACATGATCAAGGGCCGCAGTCAGTGGTGGCTGACCGACAGCTGGGTGTCGGGGGTCCTCACCAAGAAGGTGCAGTGGGTCTTCGGTAAGAAGGTGACGGACGAACTCGCCGGGAAGGCCGCGAGCGACTTCGCCGGGAAGGTGACGGGCGAACTCGCCAAGAGGGTGCCCCGCCTTTCGGAGTTCCAGGGGCATCTGGAGATCAGCGGGCAGCCGCAGACGGTGCGTTATGTCACGACCACCGATGAGCCGGTGTTGCTCCGTAACGACATCGCGGACACGGCGGTCATCCGGGATGGCGAGACACACGACAGCGGCGCGAGCGTCACCCCGGGGGTCGCGCTGGGAGTCGAGCTCGGCGAGCACCTGACCACCCCGACCGTCGACGTGCCGAAGGTGGGGTCCTCTCGTGGCCACGGGTACACCGTCAGCACCGAGGGCCAGGCCAAGGTCGCGATCATGCGGAAGGTCCACCTGGTCCGTTACCGGACCGAGTACCGGTTCACGGTCACCATCAAGTCCAACATGGGTGACGCCACCTTCACCGTGCCGGTGGTGGGCGAGTTGGGCATGGGCCGCGGGCACGCCAAGGAGTTCGAGCGCCGGGCTCTCGGCGGACGACTCACCGGCTCCGGGCTGGTGACGGCCGAGGAGTTCGAGGCGCCCGCCGTACGGTCGGCGGTGGCGCCGGAGCTGCCGGCCGGGCCCCGGACCGGGTTCATATCGCGGCTGATGTCCAGGTTCGCCGGCAGCACGGCCCCGCCCGAGCCGTTCGGCGAGCACGGTGTACGGACCGTCGAGGACCTGCGCCGGCTGGCCGACCAGCGGCCTGTCGAGATCGCGATACCCGGTGAGCTGCACGACACCCTGGTACCCGAGCTGACGTCGGAGGCGTGGCGGGGCCTGTTCGAGCACGACAACGTCACCTCGGTGCTGATGGACGCCGACCGGTCGACTCTTGTTTCGCGCGTCGAGGGGGCGGCCACGGCGCCGTGGCGGTACGTGCTGGACGACCAGGCCCGGATCACCGGTGCTCTCTTCATGCACGAGCAGCCGGGCGGTGAACGGGAGCCGCGGGGATGGGTGCCCAACCCCGCGGCGACGTCGCCGCTCGCGGTGGTGCAGACCCGATCCTGGCACGAACCCCTGGAACAGCCGCTGCGTACGGCCGGCATGGGGTCCATCGCCCGCTTCTTGAAGGACGGTGGGATACCGCAGGTCCAGGTCACCGAGGCGTTGGGGCGGCGACTGGAGAAATCCGCCGAATCCAGCGCGAAGGATCCGGTGATCCGGGCCGTGCGGATGATGATGGCGACGCGGATCCCGGTGATAGCCGCTGATGGCAGCCGCCTTGGAGAGGGAGAAGGCGGTGCCCGGGAGCCGTTGTGGCCGGAGAAGCGGTTCGTCGTCGATGAGTGGGGCAGGGTTCGCGCGGGTCTGCGGACCTGGCATCACGTGGTCCACCCTCGCGAGCCGCTCGCGCTGGCCGCCCGGAAGGGACTGGGCAGGGGCGTCGTGCGGGAGACGCCCGGCCTGGAGAAGGTGTACCGGGAGACGATGAAGGCCCTGGAGCACCAGATGCACCAGGTCAGGCTCTCGGCGGACGAACGCCAGCACGTGGCTCGCACGCTGGCCATGAAGTTCGCCGTTCCGGGTCTGCGGGGCGGCGCGTACTCGGGTCTGATCGATGTCGGTGTGAGCCACGAGGTGCAGGCCGGCGGCTACATCTTCACCGTCATGCTGGACGGGGAGTTGCGTGCCCTGCGCGGGGAACCGGTGGCCGACAGCGATGTCACCGTGGACTCCCAGCGCAAGGGCGTCGCGTCGCTGGATGTCGCGGAGGAGAAAGGGCTGTCCGTCGGCGGCGGCTTCAACATCCGGTTCCGGCTCAAGCTTTGGAAGCTGTTCAGTGTCGACCTGGACGTTCTCAGCTTCTTCGCCAAGCGCGGCTGGGCGCACAAGATCGTCGACAGCACTGGCGTCAAGGAGTACCGCCGCGACAAGGTCTCCGGCCCCGTCACCTGTTTCGAGTACGACGCCGCGTACGCGTCGGCCGTCACCACCCGCCGGCCGTCCGAAGGCGTCGTCGCGAACCAGACCCGCCACTACGCCGGCGACGAGTACCGGACGGTGGTGATCGTCCCCGACAAGTATTTGCCGGACAAGCCGGTTCCCGCCGACGAGATTCTCGCCTTCGGCGAGGCCACCGTGGCGAGAGGCCGGCTGGACGATGACGGCCTCAAGCGGCTGGCCGGTCGGCCCGACGGGCAGATGGGCACCGAGTTCGATCTGAACAAGCAGGGCCTGTCCGGTATCTCGGTCAGTCTGTCCGGCCTCGATGAGATAGCGACGAACCTGGCGCAGATGGTGGCAGGGCACAACAAGACGTCCTGGGTCGGGACGAAGGCCGATCCCTTCCAGCAGGTGCTCGCCAAGATCGTGCCGTCCGGCAGCCGGTACGGCGTGGCGCAGCGGATCCTGCGCACCGGCACGCAGACGTTCCTGGAGGCCAAAACCCGGGCCCAGCTGAGTAAGCGCGGCCTGGCGATTCCGCTGCCACCGACCAAGGACGGCTGGAAGCAGGAACTGCGGATCCGGATCCGTACCTTCAATGTCCGCTACGAGCAGACCGTCGACGGCGCCACCCTGGAGCAGTACACCGAGACGGACCCGCGGGTCGCCGAGGAGTACAGCACAGAGAACTCTTTCGAGGCCGGCGCCGGGCCCGGTGGGGTCTTCCGCCTGGGGATTCCCAAGGAGGAACACGCGGAAGGCGACCGGACGACCAGCCAGAAGACGAGCAACCAGCTATCGGCCGGCGTCAGCGGCAGCGGCGAGATGTCCCGGGGCACGCACCAGAGCGATCAAGGCGGTGCCCTGGATCTGAACCTGGGCACGTATTCAGGGCACAGCGAGCAGTTCCGCGCCGAGCCGGTGTACACGCTGGAGTACCACCGCTGGCGCGAAGGACGCCGTAAGGGCTGGCGCCGGGCCGCGCACTGGGGCTCTCACCCACGGGTCTCCTACCGCTCCATCCGGCACGTGAAGATCTCCGGAGGGTTCGAGTTCCTCGTCCCCTCTGTGCGCGCGGTCGACCATGGCCTTTCCGTCCGTGACGATGTCCCGGTCAAGCAGGACGAGCGCCGGCATGTTCACCCGGACCTCGCCCTCGCGGCCGCGTATGTGGAGAAGGTCAACGCCGAAGACCTCGTCGACGTCATCGAGGACCTCCTCGGCGGCGGCCTGGAGCCGGAGATGCTGCGCGCGGTGGAGGCGGTCTACTCCGAGGACGCCATTCGCGCCCAGTTCCTCACCGCGCGCAGGGCCGCGATCCACCAGATCTTCAAGAGCCCGGCGCAGTTCTGGCGGGAACGCAGCCTCTGGGAGTACCTCAAGATCCCCGCGCAGCTGGAAGGCACGCTGCACACCGGCATCCGGGTGACATTCGAGGAGCAGACACTCGGCTACGAGAGGCCCCGGCCCGACGTCAGGGTGACCACGGGTGGGCAGGGCTTCGTACAGAAGGGCAAGGGCCGCAGCCGCGGCCGCGCCTACCAGGGGAGCGTTTTCTCCCACGGGCGGTGGGCCACCGCCCCCAAGGGCTTCCGGCCGGCCGGTGGCGGGAGCATTGCGTACAAGCACGGCCACAAGACAACGATCGGCGCGAACAAGGTCGCACGCGATATCCGCCGTGCCACCGCCAAGAACACCTCGCAGGAGTTCACTCACAAGGGCACCTTCCGCGTGGAGGTCTACCACCACTACTCCTCGAACGAGCTCTTCCGCCGGGCCGGGCAGCTCATCGGGCTCGCACCGAACCTCGTGGAGGTCTTCACCCGCGGGGAAAGCCGGCACCTGTGGCAGCGCCTGTTCCCGCCGACCCGACCATCGGCCGCGACAACGCGGATCCCCGCCCGGGCGGCGGTCCTCGTGCCCACTCATCTGACCACCACCGCCCCATCGGCCGTTGCGAGTGCTCCGGCCGGGCCGGTACGAGCGGCCATCACGCGCACACCGCCCCAGCCCGTCTCCGCGCTGGCCGAAGCGCTCGCCAAGCACGTACAGGCGCTGTCGATGCCCAGAGCCGACCAGCTACCGCAGTGGGCTCCGGCCGCCGCGATCCCCTGGCGCCGGATCGACCACGAGACGGTGGCCAAGGGCATCCCGCCGATCGTCGATGACTTCGCGCCGACCCGGCAGGACGGCCTCACCGTGGCCCTCGACCTGTCCGAGGAGAACCTCAAGGCCAACATCGACCTGCTCCTGCACGCCGCCTACCACCTGCCACTGCTGAACGGCGAACAGCTGACCGTTCAGCTGGTGCCCACCCGGGGACGCTGGGTGCACCGCGGCGAGTACACCGCGCTCAACTTCCCCGAGGAGGCCGAAGAGCCGGAACGCGAGACCGAGGTGAGCGGCGGCTGGACCCGCAGTCTCGAGTTCGACCTCGGCCACAAGGTCGGCGAGCCGGTGCAGAAAGGCGCGGAACAGCCCTTGAGCGACCCCGGGGTGTCGCGCGACCGGGGCCGCGAGACCGTTCGTGTCCAGAAGAACTCCACCGGCGACTACGTCGAGTCCAACCGGCAATACGACGGCGACTTCGACTACTACCTCTTCGAGGCCGAGTACCACATCACGGGCCCGCACGGTCACCACGTCGTCGTCCCCGTCCAGGACGGCTTCTTCGGCATGCTCCCGGCCACCGAGGTATGGCGACTGATCGACGACGGGGCCCTGGACATCGAGCCGCCTCCCCTGGGCGAGGACCGGCTTCCCGCCGAGTGGGCGCAGGAAGGCACCCTCCCGCCCGAGGCCACCGCGCACATTCTCCAGCAGGCCGGCGGGGCGAGCGCGCTACGCGACCGGACGCTGCGGCTCTGGACCAAGGCCGAGCACCTGACGTCGGCTACCACCGCGGCGCGGCGGCTGACCACCCAGACCGGCGTTCCGGTCGAGCTGCTCATCCACGAGGACGACGGCTCGATCAGCCGGTACCCCGTCACGAGCACCGCCGAAGCGCCGCCCCTGACGGAGCCCGCGGAGACGGAGTCTGCGGGGCTGGAGCCGCCTGCGGAGACGGAGCCGCCCGCGCGGGCGAAGCGGGTCCGGTGGGCCGACGGTGAAGGCGGCGTACTCGCCGAGACCGCCGATCCGGAACCGGCCGGCAGGCGTGCCCAAATCAGCGCCGACACAGGCACCGTGGCCGCACAGGACCGCGATGACCTGCGGATCCTGCCCGCCCTGGCCAATGAGCCACGGCGGACCGGGAGGGACGGGGACCTCTCCGACGCGGATACGTCGGCGGCGGTGTTGAACCGGAGTGAGCTGGACGACCTGTGGAGCGGCGCGCGCCGGGTGCTGCGGGACGCCGGTGTGCCGGACGACGGGGATCGGGCCGCGACGCTGCGAGCGCGACTGCCTGAGCGGTACGCGGCGCTGGCCCCATGGCAACGAGTGAACGGGATGCGCGCCGCGGGCGAGGTGATCGCACAGATCGACCTCACCGAAGCGAGCTGGGGCCTGGACGGCGCGGGATCCGGCGCGACGGCCGAGCATCCTTTCCTCGCCGGGCCGAACGAGGCAGACCATCGTGATACCGAGACTCCGGGTGCCGATGCCGACCGTCCGCTGGCGCGGATCCTCGAGATCGCGCGGGATGAGTTCCTCCTGACGAACGTCGAGCATGAGGCGGACCTGGAGCCGTTGCTGGCCGGCCTGTTCGGTGCGGATCACGATTGGACGGTTCGGGATCTGGTGGCCCTGGCCGGGCGGACGATGGCCGGCGGGCGGGGCGAGATCGGCGCCGGCGACCTGTTCCGGCAGTGGGGGGCCGAGGGGCTCGTCGAGGAACTGGGGAGCCGCCTCGGCGTCATTCCCGATGCCCTGAGGCGCCATCTCCCCGGCCTGGTCGGGCTGTTTCGTGATGCGTGGCCGATCGCCGCCGAGCGGTTGGACGGGCCGGTCACGCTGGATGATCTGCTGCCGTTGGTGCGGGCGACGCTCGACCCGGCGGCCGATGCGGTGACCGCCCACCAGGTGATGGACCTGGTGAACGCGGCGGAGGCGATCGAGCGGAGCGGACACCGGCTGACGGTCGCCGCGCTGGAGCTGCATTCGGTGCGGCTCGGCGCCGGCGAGCATGACTGGGCGGGGCGCAGCCGGCTGGCGTTCGCGCGGCGGCTGGTGGGCGGGAGCCGGATCCTCACTACGGAGGAGGCCGACGCGGAGCTCTGGCGGGCGCACACCTGGGTGGCGGGGAGGCTCGTCAAGCAGGATCCGGCGGGGCGGGCGCCGGCCCTGGCGGCGGACGTCGTCGCCGACGCGGTCACCCTCCAGCATCTGGTGGACGGCCGGGTCGACGTCACTGAGGGCGGGCGGCTGCGTGACCTGCACGTGCTCGGGGAGCTGATCCGGGAGGCACGCGGAGACGAGGCCGTTCCCGCGCCGCTGACCCGGGGCAACGTGGACGCGTTCGTACGGCGCGTGCTGGGCCCCGATTCCGGCGACGGGCTAGCGGAGATGGTGTCGGCCGTCGTACGGCCGGCCGGGAGCGGGCCGGTGACGGTGGAGTCGGTGACGCGCAGTGCCGCGTTCGACCGGCTGGCCCGCCGGCACGGGATCGGCGTCGCGGAACGGGCGAGGGCCCGGCTGGTCCTGGGGTTCGCGCCGCGGCTGGGCAACGGGCGGGCCACAGAGCTTCTCGCGCTGCAGGCCGAGGTGTACGGCCGGGTGGATCCGAGCCGCGCGAACGAACTGGAGGGCCTGTACTGGCTGGCCGACCTGGTGCATTCGCTCGACACCCGAGCGTCTCGGCGCGGCCCGCTCGGCCTGGACGCGTTCGACGTGCTGAGGCCCGCCCTGGGCTCGGCCGCGGGCGACGACCGGGCGGCGAACATCCGGAGCCTGGCGACGGCCGCCCTCAGCGCCGACCTCGGGCCCAAGGAACGGCTGACCCTCGCCGGGCTGCGGCGGGCGCACTGGATCATGACGGCCGGCGAGGACGAGCGGCGGATCGTCGAGGAGTTCGAGCGCGAGGCGGCCGCCGATCACGAGGGCATGCGGCGGCTGTTCGTCGAAGAAGTGACCTCCGTGCCGGAGGAGGACTTCGCGGCGGCGTTCGACGGCCTGGACGCGGTGCTGGCGACCGTCCGTGACGTATACGGCGAGGTGATCCTGGGGGAGCCGCGCGCCGGTGCCGGGTTGCCGGCCGTCGGGCGGGCCGATCTGCTGCCGATGGTGCGGCATCTGCTCGACCCGCGGGCCACCAGCGTCACCGAAGACCACGTCAGTGCCCTGGCGCGGGCCGCGCGCGACCTGCGCGGCCAGCACCGTCTCGAGGGCCGCGAGGTAACGCTCGCGGGCCTGGAGACGATGCTGGCCGCCGACCACGACCGGATCGTGTGGGCGCGCAACCTCATTGAGGAGGCGGGCGGACACACGTCGGCCGCCGCTCCCCGGCCGCGCGTGGTCCACATCGGTGCCCGGCGGCTCGACCTGAGCCTCAAGGCGTCGACGCGGTTGCGGGTGAACACGGTCACCCCGGATGCCGTCGCGTTGCAGCACCTCCTGGACGACGGGTTCGCTCCGGGCCGGCGGCGGCGCATGGCGGACCTGGACCTCCTCGGGCGGCTGCTGCGCGACGGCGTACCGACCGGTGGTGATCCGCTGCCTCCGCTTCGCGTGGGCGACGTGGAGCGGGTGGCGGGCGAGGTCTTCGGCGCCGGCCGGCCGGCCGATGTGAAGGTCGCCGCCGGCAGGCTGATCCGGCTCCTGCGCGAGGCCGGGACGCCGACGCTCGCGGCGGTCAAGGCCGCCCACGCCATCGACGCGGTTCCGGTGCCCGGCCGGTGGAAGCGGTTCGGCGCGGTGGGCTGGAAGGCCCTGATACCAGGCGGCACCCGGCGGGCCCGCGACGTTTTCGCCCTGCACCGTGAGCTGGGCGGCGGGGTCACGCACGCCGAGCTGGGGGCGCTGACGGCGGTACTGCGCGACAGCGAGCCGGGACTGCGTCCGCACGGTGACCCGATGCGCGCCGGTGACTTCGAGCGGTTGAGCCAGGAGGTCCTCCGGCGCCCCGCGACCGCGGACAGCGTCCGCAGGCTCGCCGGGCTGGCCGGGACCGCGACGGCGCAGGGCAAGGTGACGCCGGCCGCGATGCGCAGGGTCGCGGCGTTCGAGGCGCTCCGGCAGGAACTGGGCACCGCTCATCCCAGTGACCGCAAGGTCGAGGCCGAGGGGTTGCGCCGGGCCTTCCCCGCGGTGGCGGCACAGATCCCGGACGAGCTCACGGATCCGTTCCGGCGGATCGTCGACGCGATCAGGGCCCTCGACCCGGGACGGGCGGCCGCGCTGGAGGGGCCGATCGGCCGCCCGTTGCTGGAGCGGTTCGTCAAGGACGTGACCGGCGACGCCGCGGTCACCGCGGACGCCGTACGCGGTATCGCCACCGCGTGGCGGGAGCTGAACACCGCCGGGGCGCCGCGCACCGTGTCGGAGCTGCGCGCCCGGTACGCCCACGGCCCTGGAACGGCTCCCGCGCCCGCCGCCACGGACACCAGTGCGGGTGCGTTCACCCATTACGGACGCAGGCTCGGTGCGCGGTGGCAGGTGTTCAAGCGGTTCGTGACGCCGCCGCCGGTCGAGACGAGACTGCGCAAGATCCAGGACGTGGACCTCGCCACGGGCACGACCGTGGTGAGCGCGGCGCGGCAGCGTGACCTGGAGGAGGTCCGGCAGCGCCTGATCGAGGACGGCTGGAACCGCGCGGTACGCCTCACCACCGACGGGAGCGTCCCCGGCGACATCGACAAGCTCACGATCGCCGGCCTGGCGTACGACGTCCACGGCCGCTTCCCCGACGGTGTCGAGGAGGTCGTGGCGTCCGGGAGCCGTCCGTGGTCCTCGGGGATCGGCAACCTGCTGCGGATCTTCCGGAGGGAGTACGGCGACCAGTACCGGCAGGTCGAGGGCCGGGTAAAGCTCGATGATCTCGCGCCGATGCTGGAGTCGCTGGCCGGTCCGGGCGTGGTCGAGGGCGCCGCCGAACGCCGGGAGCGGCTCGGGGCGCTGATCAACGCCGCGTCCGCCGCCGGGCGCGCGTCGACCGTCGAGCAGGCCGCCGCGACGATGCGCGACGTCGTGGGCCCGTGGCGGCGGATCGTCACGCGGATGGCCGGGCACACCGGCGGAGACCAGGGGAGGGCCGTCAGGACCGCGGCCCTGTGGGTCCGGCTCACCCGGCCGGAGTCGGGCCTGCGGCCGCAGGACGTGGCCAGGCTCGTGGAGGTCCAGGAGCGCGATCACCCCTCGGACGGTCACGTACGGCCGTTCGACCTGACCGGCCTCTACCGCCCGATAACGCGTGACCTGCTCGGCGGTGGAGACGCGACGCTGCCGAACCTGCGCCTGCTGGCGGCCCGGCTCAGGACACTGGCGCCGCCGTCGGAGGCGCTGCCCGCGCGCGCCGACCTGCGACGGGCCACCCTCGCGACCCGCTGGAACCCGCCGCGTACCGGGGGCTCCTACCGTCACGACCCGGCCGGCCGGCGGGGGGACTTCAACGACCGGATCCCCGGCCTGTCCTACTTCAAGAACATGCCGCCCGAGGACTTCGACGCCCTCCACCAGTGGATCAACGACCTGCTCCCAGGCGCGGCGATCGGCAAGGAGGTCATGAAGAAGGCGCTGCGGTCCGGCCAGGGCGCGGTGCTGGACGGCGGGGTGCCGCTGCGGACCGAGATCGATGGAAAGTGGTACCTCATCGAGGCGGCGGCGCACTCGACCGCCGAACCGCGCAACGAGGGCGCTCCGGTCAAGGTCAAGCTGGAGAAGCGGGAGAACATGTCCCGCGACATCGGCCATGCCCGGGCCGCGAAGTCCGGGTGGATCGCCGGGCCGGAGGGGCGCGGCGGGATCTCGGTCGGCGACTCGTTCGCCTCCTTCTCGACGACCTCCGGGTTCGCGGTCGGCTATGGGCGGGAGAAGAGCGGCGACTACGGGATCTCCCAGGGCTCCTACAACTACATGAAGCCCGGGGACGACTCCCAGGAGCTCGTCGTACCCGCGTCCTGGTCGGCGCGGATCAGCGAGGTCGGTACGGGGCGCTGGTTCGAGACCGAATGGCGGGTCGGGGACCAGCCGAAGATCATCGACCTGCGTCTGTACACGCCGAAGCACCTCGCGGGCGACCCGAAGAGCAGGAACCGGATCGAGTTCGACCGGGCCGACGCCGAGGCGCTCGACCTGGCGAACAAGCATCACCTGGTCGAAGGCACCGCGGTCATCGGGAATCTGCTGGGCTCGGTGCGGGCGGCCATGGGGGACAAGGAGTACTTGTTCTGGGAGCCGGAGATCCATGACCAGTACATCAACAAGGACGCGTTCGCCTCACTGGTAGTCGCCGCCCACACCCCAGGGGATTGGCGGTCGCTCCCGCGCCTCATGCTGCGGCACGGGAACCGCTACCTCAACATCGCCTTCGTCGCGAAGGCCGTCGCCGCCGAGATGGTCGGGGCCGCGAGCAAGAACACGCAGTTCGACCGGCTCAAGCAGATCTACGTGAAGAGCGGGGCGACCAGCAGTAAGAAGTGGACGTTCAAGTTCACCACCACCGGCAAGCTCAAGCTCTTCACCGGCATCCTCGCGGGCCGTTCCCGCGTGAACCTCATCTGGAATCGCGAGCGCTTCTGGTCGAACGCGCACCAGCAGACGATCCAGCGGGCGATCCGCGCCAAGGACCTGTCCCAGGTCTACCGGCTGTTCTCCGACTATCACCTGTTCGTCAGTTACGGCGAGGACGGCGCCGGGCCCGCGACGAGCCTCGCGCTGGACCCGGTGTCCGGCAGCGTGCAGATCCGGCTCCGGGACATTCAGGTCAAGGGGACCAAGCTGGCCCCGCTTCCCGAGGGAGAGACCGCCCCGGCGCCGAAGGACGCGCCGACGCTCAGGACCACCTGGTGGATGCGCGGCGAGTACGGGCTGGGCCACGGCACCCCCGACAAGCTGACCGGGATCGAGAACCTGTACGACGACATCGTCCGGGTCGGTGCGTCCTCCGGGCTGTTCCCGCGCGCCGCTCTCGGGCCGTCGGGGCGTACGCCGTGGCAGCACCTGCAGACGCTGAGCAGCACCGGTGACGAGCTGACCGCCGACGACCGGCTGCACCGGAACTGGAAGGCCCTGGTCGAGCAGGTCTCGGACCAGACGCTGTCCCGCGAGGTCGACGACCTGGCCGGCACCGGAGCGATCGTCGAGCTCGAAGGCGAGAACGACGAGACCGTGCCCATCCGGATCAGGATGAGGTTCCTCGGCACCGGCTCCCACCAGGGCTCCGACTCGTACATGCCGATCGATGTGAACATCGACGTGTACGCGACCACGGTGGCTCGCCTGAGCGGGTTCCAGAAGGAGACCACGCCGCTCGAGCTCATCGGCACCGGCCACCCCAACGAGTCGGATGGAAAGCCCGACCCCGGGGGAGACGCGAGTCATACCCGCAGCAAGCGGACGGTCACGAAGATCAGCGACGTCACGTCGATGTCGGTGATGAGTTACATCCGCAGCGAGGGCGGCAGCGCCCTGTTCGACCGGCCGGCACGGTACGACTGGTGGCTGGGCGAGCAGAAGAAGGGCGCCGTGGCCGGCGGCGTGCACATCTGGTACGCCGAGAACCTCCTCGACGGCGAGACGCCGACGCCGTACCGGCCGCTCGACACCACCGCCGACTCGCCTCTCAACGGGCTGGAGATCGCCGGGTCCGCGGCTCCCACCGGGCTGGAGGGGCTGCAGGACAAGGTGATCGCCGGTCACGGCGGCAACGCGACGGACGTCAGGAGGGGAATCACCAACACGCGTTTCCGCAGCGATGTCACCCGGATGCTCGGCGCCGGAACCGGCGTGAACGTCGGCGGCCGGACACTCCTGTGGTCGGCCGAACCCATCGGCAGACCCCAGATCCTGAAGCTTCCCAAGGCCTACGTCGAGGCCAACCGCGAGGCACAGATCGGACGGACGAAGGAGATCGAGGAACGCGCGGAGCAGAGCGCCGCCCTCGGCGGAGGACATCACCCCGGCCTGTCCAGTACGGCGGAGGGCAACGCGCTCGCGACGAAGAGCGCCGGCCGCGGAACGGCCACCGCGAACTCCGACGGCCGCACCGACGGGAACTACCGGACGCTGACCAACACCGCCGCGATGGCCCAGGTCCGCACCGCCGTCCGCCACTCGGTCCTGCTGCCGGACGGCAATGTCGTCAAGCACGACGCCGAAACGATCATCACGGTGTGGCCGGACAAGATCTTCGCGGACCCGGACTGGTCGACCAAGTGGGACGACCTGACCGGCAAGGCCGCGGCGCTCGCCCCGAAGGACCCGAAACCCGAGCTACGGCTCAGCCCTCCGCCCGCCTTCCAGGAAGGGATGATCGGCGAGGCCGGTTACCCGAACCGGATCGGGCAGCTCAAGGGCCTGGGCGACGAGCTCACGTACGCGGCGCACGACCTGGGCGGTCCGGAACTCGCGAGCCAGGTGGCGCCGGCCGTGGCCGACCTTCCCATGGGGATGGTCGAGGTGCGGGACGGCGGCTGGAGCCGTACGTTCGGCGTCGGCGCCGACGAGTACCAGCTCATCGTCGAGGGCGAAGAGCTGGCGCCCGCGGAGTTCGAAGAGCTCCTCTCGGGCGCCGGCCTCAAGTCCTACAAGCGGACCAACCTCACCGACGGGCGGAAAGACGCGAAGCTGGCCAGTTCGCAGTACCAGCTCACCGGCGTGAGCCCGCTGCCTCTGGACGACGCCCCGATCGCCGTACGGGTCACCGGAACGCTGCAGTCGGCCGAGGGCGCGGTCGAGCGCACGGCCGGGAACATGCTCGTGATGAAGGGAACCCGGCCGAAGAAGCTCGCCGAGTTCCAGCAGCCGACGTTGCTCACCTTCATGTTCCTCAAGAACGGCAGACCCGCCTCGTTCAGTTCCGCGCGCGGGCGCGCCAAGGCCGAAGGCCAACTGGTCGAGGACATCTCCTATCTGTTCCCGCAGGAGGGAACCACCCTCGACGGCACCCGGACCGGAGTCATCGACATCCGGCTCAACACCAGGCCATCGGCGATGGATGAGATCATTCCCTTTGACTTCCGGGTGATGAAGGCGCTCTTCCAGGCGTTCAAAGCCGCCGGCGGGAGGGACATCTCCGCCGCCGCCGACAAGAACTCGCTCACCCGCGAGAAGCTGGGATCGGAATTCTTCAGGCTCGACTCGGCCGGGCGCTTCGGTGCGGTCACGACCGGCGGCAGGACCGTTTCGCTCCCTGGCGGAGTGGACGTCAACCTCACCGGCCTTGTCGCGAAGCGGATCTACGCGTCGACCGGTGGCGAGTTCGAGAACTACGACCACGAAACCCAGACCATCGGCCAGGAGGCCGCCGAGTCCGGCAAGAAGACCCTCGGCTTCCTCGTCAAGGGCAGCGGCGGGATGCCGGGTGTACCGGTGCACGGGCTCGGCTACCTGGGCGGGAGCTACAGCAAGTCGGATGCCAGCGCGGAGTCGGCGTTGATGTCCACCGAGTCGCGCATCTGGCGCCGCCAGATGGTCACCTTCTACAAGATCCTCGCCGACTTCTCCCTCGAACTCGTCTTCCCCGGGGGGAGGACGACGACGATCCGCGGCCTCATCGACATCGCGGCCACCGATGAAGGCGCCCTTTCCCTGAACATCCCCCAGTCCGTGCTGGAACAGGCGGTCGCGGACCGCAAGGACCTCATCGCGCGAACCGACAGGGCGATCGAAGAGGCGAAGAAGCCCAGGGAGGAGCCCCCGGCGACCGAGCCCAAGGAGGCGGCTCCGGCGGCGGAGGTCAAGGAAGAGGCCCCGCCGACAGAGGCGACACCGGCGCTCCCGGAACCCCCGCCTGTGGTCGAGACCGTGGACGACCAGGACGGCGGTTCGAAGCTCTCGACCGGGCCCGACGAGGCGTACTTCGCCGGCCGCCTGGCCGAGCTGCTGGACGGGGAGCGGCCGGACCTCGCCATGGAGGTCCTGGGGCAACTCCGGCTGCGCCGTTCGCTCGAGGACGGGCGGACCGCCGACTCGTTCGAGGCCGCGTTCGAGGAGCACACCGGCGGAACGACCCTGGCGGAGGCCATGGATCGCGCCGTCACGGCCGGGTGGGCGCCGGAGGAGCTGGTCGAGGACGTCCTGCGGTACATCGGCCGCGTGGAGGAGTTCAGCCTCGGCGCCCCGCCGCCGGGCCCGATCGCGGTCGGCCCTGGCGAGGCGCCGACCTCGCTCCCGCGCGCCCTCGCGTCCGCCCGCGACCTGCACACGCTGATAGAGGAGGAAGACGCCGAGGGGGCCTTCACCCAGTTGCGCCTGATGCGCGGGGATCTGCGCCAGGTGACCGCCGTCATGAGCGCGTACAAGTACCTGTACGGGGCGTCGGCCGGCGTGCGGCTCGCCGAGCTGTGGCGGCGTCAGTACAGTGGCGACCCCTCACATCGGTGGAACGAGATATGGCCGGCCGGTGCCGCCGAGAATCTGTTCAGCGGTCCGCGTCCGGAACCGGTTCCCTACGAGCAGGTCGTGCGCTGGTACGACCGGCTCGTCGAGCTGCGCTTCCATCACCATGTGCTCGGCGCCGTCCCCGTGCCGAACGACTATCTGCGGGACGGCTGCTTCCTGCGGGCACACCTGGCGGCGATGCAGCTCCTCCAATGGGGTGCGCCGGTCGGCAAGATCGTGGCCACTCAGTTGAGGCCGGATGGCTCGGAGGGGCTGTTCGTGACCTCCGTCGACGTGCCGGGCTCGCTCATCCCGACGATGGCGCGGTGGGACTACCACATCAGCTCGGTGGTGTGGACCCGCGATGCGCAGGGGCGGCCGGGGTGGATGGTCGTCGACACGGCGTTGCACAAGGCAGGAGAGCAACGGCGGAGCGGACTGCTCACGGCCGGTGAGTGGCTGACCCGGATCGGAGTCGATCCTGAGAACGGCCGGAACCTCTTCCTGACCGGCCCGCTCGACGACGTCCACGCGGCGATGTGGGCGGACTACGGCAAGGCCCCGTCGACCTGGAAGTTGGAAGAAGAGGAAATACCTCTTCCGCTCGGCCGGGCCGCTGCGGCCATCACGGACGTGAACCTCATCCAGCCTCCGACGGCGCGTCCGGACCGGCTGATGGTGGAGGACTGGAACCTCCTCCATTGGACCGGTGAACTGGTCGGTCAGGCGCGGGACATGGGCGAGCTCAGATACGCGCGGCACGCTGTGCGGGTGCTGCAGGATGCCCGCGCGGCCCGCCTCTCGGCGTGGGCCGTGATGCGCCTGCTGGAGGAGGAGCTGGGCGGTCCCAGCCCGAGGTACGGCACGCTGAAGCGCTACCCCGCCGTGGTCCTGTCGCTCCGTTTGGTGCTCCGCGAGCACTACGAAGACGTGGCCGGCAGGTTCTTCCCCGAGCCGGTCGAGGGCCTTGAGCTGTCGGCCGAGGAACTGACCGACGCGCTGGCCCGTACCTCCCCTGATTCGCACATCGGGCGGTCCTCCGAGCTGTTCACAGAAGCCGAGGAACCGCAGCGGCGGCCCGCCCCGCCGGCCGGCTGGCCGCTGTGGAGCCCCACGACGCTCACCGACGCGCCGGACCGGCCGGCCTCGACCTTGGAGCCGTCGTCCGGCTTCGACCCGATCACCACGGGTCCCGAGGACACCGAGTCCACGAGCGCGCCGGTCGATCCGGGTCCTCGCGTCGCGACGGTGACCATCGACGGCGTGGCCCATCCCGTGCACGCCGTGCGCGGCGACGGCCGGTGCTTCTACACGGCCGTCGGTGAGGGCGCGGCGCTGCAGGGCCTGGACCACGCCGGGTCCGGGGATGGTCGCCGGACGCTGAGCGAGCGGGTCGCCGCGTACATCGAGCAGGGCCCCGACGCCTTGGCGCACAACCCGCGGCTGGCGGACGACCCCGTCGACATGCTCGCAGACAACGTCGCCGCGGACATGGGCGAAGAGGACCTCATGGAGCTCCTCGGCGTGGACGCCGCTCCGGCGCAGACGCCCGAGCAGAACCACCACGTCGAACGGCAGGTGGACAACGAGCGGTGGCGGGCGTTCCGCCGCGAGCTCGCCTCGACGCTGCCGCCACAGGACGCCGAGACCATCCGTGACCTGCCGATCGCCGTGATGAAGGAGTTGTTCCCCGGTCACGTGCCCGCCCCGTCGCCCGACGACGCGCGGGTGGCCGCGGCGGCCGCGCGCGCCCAGCGCCGCGGACCTCTGCTGACAATGCTGCGCGACCAGCTGGGCGGCACCGGCGAGCAGGCGGCGCGGGCGACCACCGTCTGGCAGCGTCTCCTGCGGCGCAGCGGCGGTACGGAACTGCTGGAGGTCGCCCCGACCCCGGCCGTCGCCCGGGAGATCGGCACCCGTGCGCTGACCGCGCACGCCGCGCGTACGCCGGAGTCGTCGTGGCAGGTCGTGTTCTACGACTTCGTGCCGCCGGCCGCCGCCCGCGCGCTCGACGTCGACATCGTCACCGTCAGGGGCGACGACGACAGCGTCGTCGTGCTGCACCTGAATCCGGACGCGGAGGGCGGCACCCTCCATGTCCACTACGACGGCGGTACGCACTACCAGACCATCGGCGCAGGCGTACGCGTCGCGCGCGCGCCGAGCACGCCCCCTGTTCCGGCACGATCCGAGAGCCGGACCGAGGTCCCGGCCCCATTGCGTCTCGTGACACGAATGATCGAGCTCGCCGAAGCGCACGGTGCCGGCGACGACCACATCCAACGCCTGCGCCACCTTTCGACCCGAGCCGTCGAGAGCCTCGAACACCGGGGCGCCGAGGCGCGGGCGGACGGCCGTACCGCCGGCGAGGTGGTCGGCTCGGTGGTCCGCCTGGGCCGGGAGTCCATCGGCTCCTACACGTCGGCGGGCGCCCCGCGACTCGACCCGGATGACGGGTTCCGCCTCGCGGAGACGGACTCGGCCGGCGTACCGAACGACTTCGTGCGCTGGATCCGGGGCACCGGCCTGGAGCCGGCGGAGACGGGGTCGATGAACTCCTGGCAGGCGGTCCTGATGGCCGCCTACCGGGCCGGCGCGGTGGACCGGGACTGGCTGGTCCGAGTCGACGACGCGGCTGCCGGCGCCGCCTTCACCGCCTTCGAGGCGGCGAAGGCAGCGGGGACGGAGCGGGCCGACGCGTTGGGGCATGCGGACCGGGCCTTCCTCGACCGGACCATGCGCCTGGCCGGCTCGGGTCCGGTCACCGAACACGCGCCGGGGCCGGACCTGACGGTTCCCCCCGGTCATTGGGTGACGATCGGCGACGCTCGTAATGTCGGCCTCGCGCTCGACACGTACGACGCCGATGGCCGTCAGGAGGTGCTGACCCTTTCCGCCGGGGCGCTGCGCGTGATGACGATCGGCGCGTGGGCGGCGGAGTTCGGCGGCGATCTCCCCGTCACCTCGATGGCTCCCGCCTGGGCCAAGAAGGGGGCCACGAGCGGAGTCGCCGAACCGGGTACGAAGGTCGCCAAGCCCGCGCCGTTCGCGACCTGGGCAGCGGGCAGGGCCGGTGCGCGGGTGAGCAAGGTGGCGACCGAGCGCGCGTTCGACGCCGGTCCGGACTTCCTGAAGGTCACCCAGCCGCGGGACGGCGATCCGCGAGTCGGGCGGACCGTGCTCGTCCGTGAGAACGTTCAGCTGATCAAGGCGCCCAACGGCCAGGTGGTCCGCAACCATGCGGTGGTCCTCCCGGTGAAGCCGATGGACGGCGTCACCGCCGCTGACGCGGAGTGGCTCGCGGAGCGCCTCAACCACGAGCTCGACGTCTACTTGAACGAGCGCTACTACCAGCTCCCGAAGTCGAAGCAGCAGTTGTACGCGGCGTTGCGGCTGGTGGTCTGGTCCGAGCACGGAGAGGCCGTGGGCCTCTGGCCCGGCGTGAGCCCGGAAGGGCGGCCCGGCGCCCGCCGATGGGGCCTGGGCGACCCCATCCACCGGCTGCTGCACGAGGTGCTGCACTATCTCGGGCTGCCCGATGAATACCTCGAGGAGCTGTCGGTGTTCCGGCGGTCGGCGAAGTCCCCGGCCGTCCGGACGGACGGCCTCATGTCGGACGCGCGGTACCACCCCTCCCAGCCGATTCCGGAACGCCATCTGCGCGTCGTCGAGGACGTCGTCGACAGCACCGCCGTGCTGTACGACGCCGCGCCGGGCTCTGCGGTCGTGGAGGGGAGCGTGCCGCCGGAACTGCGGCAGGTGGTGGGCCGGCGCGATGACGTGCCGACTCATATCGGCCCGTTCACAGGCCGACGAGAATCGCTCGCGACGCCGGCGCGTTCCGGGGAGTCCCGGCGGGCCGTCCGGGGTGTGGAAGACCTCGAGGATGAGTACCTGGATGACACCGCGTTCGCCCCAGAGACTCTGCTGACGGATCAAGAGGGCCGAGCCGTTGGGCGGGACTGGGCGGGTACTGGGAACGGCTCACTTCTCCTCTCCTCCTACGCCGTGACGGACATCCACGGCCGGTTGAGCACGTGGCGGGCGCCGTGGTCGAATCCGTACTTGATCACGACCGGAACCGGGCACGACTGGTTCGATGTGATCACTCCGAGGGGGAGCTTCAGAGCGACGAACTTCGAAGTGATCGCCTCGATCATCGCGTGGGACCCGGAGCTTCCCCAGCGGGTCGACATCGTCCTGGTGATGAACGGTGTCACATCGGCCTTGGCGGAACAGGTCGCCGGTGCGACGGGATACCGCACGTGGTACACCGGCGAGCACGTCGGTCTGATCACGGACGGGATGACGGGTATATCGCACGTGACGCTGGACCATGTTCGCCGCGGCATCGGCAAGGAATGGAACGTGGCCGCGCCGGGCGGCGCGGAAACCGGCCATGACCAGCGGGAGGTATCGCGGCCCGGGCCAGTGACCACGGATCATTACGGCGTCATCGACAGGCGCGGTACCGGCATGCTCTTCCGCTGGCCCGGTGACCTGGGACTTGACTGGCGATCCCCACGGGCGATGGAAGGGGTGCCGGACGCCCCGGAATTCGTCACGATGACGCAGGACTACATGGAGGCGTCCACCTCCGACCGGCCGAGACTGCGAATTTCCGAAGACCGTTCCCTCGCCATTGAGAATGACTCCCAAGGGCAGTGGGTATTCGCGACGGCCGAGGCCATCGCGCGCTCGTCGGCCGAACTGGCGCGGGTGGCCGGTGGAGTGCGGCTCGAGGTCGACGAGGACCTGGCCATCATTCTTGCCACCGAGGATGGGGGAAGCCGTCGGCTGCTCAGCGTCACTCCGGTTTTCCCGACGCGTTCAGGGCGGTCCACCGAGGAGGCCTGCCGGGACTTCGCCGACCTGGTGTCCGGCGGTAATCGCACGTCGCACATGGTGTTCCGCGACCCGGAGGGCGGTGCGGTGACCACCGCGCCGGTCAACGCGTCCGACGGTGCGGAGGTCACCGGTACCCATCATCTCGCCGAGGCCCTGGCGCAGGTGGCCGACGGGGAGATCCGGCCGGAGGACGTGACTCCGGAGTGGGCGGCGGCCCAGGTGCGGAGGGATGACCGACCGCTCGGTGGCATCGACGGCCCGCTGCCCGGTGAGGGGTACGGCAGTGCGCTGGCCCTTACCATGGCCAACACTCCGCGACGCGATGCCCTGTCGGACGCCGCGCGTCGTATCGGTGTCAACGAGTACGCGTGGGCCGGCGTGGGTGAGGGCTATGTCATCCAGTCCATAGCCGCGCCGGGTGCGGAGGGCCAGCCGAGCCTGGAACACAACTTCGCCAAACCGGACGCACCGGTACGTGAGTACGACTACTTCGGCTTCCACTTCGCGACGGTCCTGCTTGCCAGCGAGGACGGCACCCATCAGATCACCTTGGAGAACCACGCACGTAGAGGACTGTGGACGTACGTCCGCCGAGAGGCCGTCCAGAGGAACCTGCGGAGCTACTCGCTGAGCGAGTTGCGGGAAATGACGGAGAAGCTGCGTGCGGAGGTCGACAGGCAGCAGGGCGCAGGTCTTGACGATCATCTTTCCGAGGTGCGGGGCTACCTCGGCCTGGCGGTGGCACTGACCAAGGCAAAGCTGGCCGAGCAGGCGATGAGGGTAAAGGCACCAGGGTCCGACGAGCACGGGGCAGCGGAGGTGGCGTTGGACAAAGCCATCGAGCGCGTCATGATCAGCATGGGACGCGTCGACTCCGTCATCCCGAGCGTTCACCAGTGGTACCTGCGCATGTTCTCCCAGAGGCCCGGCGAGAGCATCCACGATGCCAGCGCGGAGCTACTGGAACCGGAGGACCCCCCGGCCGAGGTCAACCCGCTCACCGGCGTCGTGCTCCGCGGTCATCAGGCCCTGCCCGTGGTCATCGGGTTCGCCGAGGGGACCGACCAGCCGGTCAGCGGCCCGGGGCTCGCCGTCAAGTACCTGGCGGCAGTGGTGGCCAGAGTGGGCCTGTGGAATGTTCCCCATCGACTGAGCCCGCCTCGCGTCATCATCACCGGTCACGCCAAGACCGGTCTTTTCGGCAAGCAGCTCGGGAAGCCGCGTGCCAACGCGGCTGAGGCCTGGTTCGTCAAGGAGCTGGCCGATGAGCTGAACGAGCGCCAGGCCGGTACCCCGTTGCCGCATGTCACCGTCGATCAGTTCGAGATCACGCAGGTCTTCGTAAAGACGCCTGGTGATGACGTGACCGTCTCGTTCGATGATCGCCGCGGGGGGCCGCGTACCCTGGCGACCCGTGTTACCGGCGGTGTGGGGCCGGGCGTGAGCAGGTCGGCGACAGGAGACGGCAACCCACTGGCGCTGAGGGTGGTCGGCGACCCCGATGACGCGCCGATGCACGCCGCCGCCCCCGCCCCGCCGTCCCGCCCCGCGACCTCTTCCGGTTCCGGCGGCGGCACCGCCGAGCTGGCGGTCCGGCCGGCGGAGGGCGAGACGTTCGGCCGGGCGCTGGCGCGGGCCCTCGACGACAACACGTCACTCCTGCCGAAGGACGCCTCCCTCCCGAAGGACGCCACACCGGCCGACCGGTTCTTCGCCGGCCTGAAAGAAAAGGACCTGCCGGGCTCCGCGCCGCGCGTCGGCAAGGCCGCGCGGGTGCCCGTCGACGTCCTCCGGCGGGCGGGCATCCGGCTGAAGGGCGGGCAGGAGGCGCAGGCGACCCTCCAGGGCGGCGAGTTCTCCATCGAATCGCTGGGGCTCGATCGCGTACAGCGGTTCCGGGTGGCGATGGAGCTCGAGTCGGCGAAGACCCCGGAGATGCGGGCGAAGCTGGCCACGGCGCTGAACGCCGTCGCCCGTCGCCTGGGGCTGCGGATCGTCCTCGGCGAGGCGCCGGCGGAGAGCGCTCCCGCGGCGAAGGACAAGAAGAGCGTGCGGTGGACGGATGAGGCGGGCGGCGACCTGGTGACCGTCGCCGGCCCGGCGAACGAGCAGTCCACCGAACCGGCCCTCGAACCCCCGCAGCCGAAGGAGCCGAAGGGCAAGGAGCCGGTGCGCGCCGAGCAGCGGCCTCCGTGGTATCTGGATTTCGACGCGCTCGGCGAGGTGTCGGTACGCGGCGTGGACCCGTGGCCGGAGGACGACGTCCAGCTCTGGGCGCACCACGTCGCGAGCGGCTCCCGGCGGGCGGACGACACCCCGGCGCTGAGCGAGGGCATCCAGAAGGGGCTGCGGAAGATGCTCCGGACCCGCGACCGGCACCAGTGGGGCGCTCTTCTCCAGTCCGGGCACCTGCTCGTCGCAGACGAGCGCCTCGTGTGGCTCCGGCCGGTGCTGCGCGACGTACGGCTGAGTCCGCAGCAAGCGTCGGGCGCGATCCGCGAGTACGACGTGTCGTTCGCGTCGATGTCGGCCGGGGGGAGGACGAAGCGGGAGTCCTCGGTCGGGCTCGACGGCATGCTGCTGACGTTCCTGTCCCTCGGCCTGCAGACGGCCTCGGCCATGGTGCCCGGCCTGCCGGCGTTCGGCATGAGCTCGGCGGACAAGCGCTCGGAGGAGTGGGAGCTCCAGGTCATCGCGGGGCGCAAGCTCTTCGTGGCCAAGACCACCGGCTTCCGCGCCGGCCTAGCGGTACGGGTGTTCGTGGACGGGCAGGAACGCCCGAACGACGCCGTGCTCCCGACGCGGTTCGACGTCGCCCTGCCGAAGGACTTCACCGGACCGGACGCGCCACGGCCCGAGGCGACGGAGGAGACGGTCGGCCAGATGCGTACGGGACGGCGGCCATCGCAGTCGGCGGAGACGCTCAACGCCGCCGACCTGATCCCGGTGGTGGCCGAGCTGCAACGGCGGCTCCGGGAGCACGGACTGCCGGCCAAGTCCGTGCTGACCGTGATGAAGGAGGTGGGTGAGGAATTGACCGAGAAGTCGGCGCGCAACCGCAGCCGGCTGCTGCTCACCAGCCCCTTCCCGACGAAGCGGGTGAAGGTGCCGGTGAGCCTCACCAGCTCCTTCGAGGGCTACTTCCTGATCAGCGCGAACATCGAGACGCTGCAGTACTTCGGTGACAGCGAGGTGACCGTACGCGGGGACACCGGCAGCGCCCTGGTGGACAAGTCGGGGCGGGACAACGACAGCGGGGCCTCCATGGGCTTCGGCCTCGCCACGGTCGGGCTCACCGACCCCGCACACGACGACGGCATCGGCACGGGCATGGTGCAGGGGCCGAGGCTCACCTTCGAGTTCTCGCGCGCCGCGGGCAACGGAATGACCGAGGAGGCGCTCGGGCACGTCGTTCTCAACCGGAAGTCGATGCAGGCACGGTACCGATCCGGGCTGCGTTTCAACGTGGACATCCGCTCGACCACGCACAAAATCCCGATGGTCTCCAAAGTGGTCGAGTCCGAGGTGGGGGTGCCCAAACCCGAGGCGGCCGACTTCGAGCGCCGGCTGACCGGCTCCGGTCTTACGGGCGGCGAGCTCGCGCAGCGCCGGGTGCGGACGCTGCTCCGCGAGCCGGGCGGGGTCGTGCCGAAGGAGGCGCACCGCCGCCCGCGGCGTCTGGACGACGTGATGCCGGTGGATCCGCGGCACCACGAGCCGCTGGCGCTCGCGAGCCGCCGGGGCATCGGCTTCGGCACCGCCGCGACCCTTCCCGGCGCCGAGCTGGTGCACGAGCAGCTCCGGGCCGTCGTGGAGCAGCGGCACAACGCGCTGGCGAAGGGGGCGCAGGTGGACTGGTCGGCGGCGGACCTCCAGATGGCCACGTGGTTCAGCCGGCCGGCGCTGGAAGCGGACCTGTCCACCACGATGACCGGCATCGAACACATCGTGCGGGTCGGCGGCCGCGACTTCCGGCTGTCCGCTCGCGCGCACCTGATGGAGCGGCTGCCGCGCGAGCAGACGCCCTACTCCATGACGGTCAACCTGCGGGCGCTGGCCGCCGCGTCCTCGAACGGGCACCGCTCGACCGAGCTGGGCATCAAGTTCGCGGCCGGGTTCGGCGCGCGGGTGACGGCGTTCAAGTGGCTGCGTCTCGTGCTCGGCGCGTTCGGTGTGGAGGCCGGCTACTCCTACACGCCCAAGCGACAGCTCACCGGCGGCGTCAAGTCCTACCGCCGCACCGAGACGACCGGCCAGGTCGACGAGCACACCTACAACGTGATCTACACCTTGTCGGTGCGCTCGCCGGATGGGCGGCTCGACGTCTGGTGGATCGACCGGAAGGGGGACGTCACCGGCCGGGTCGTCCTGCCACGGGAGCACCGTCCGGTGATCCCGCCGACACCGGAGGAGATCACGGGGGTGCTGGGGACCTTCGATGAGCTGATGCTGTGGCCGAAGGGCGCCCACGCCCCCCTCACCCGCGGGGTCTCCGGCCTGTACCCGGCGTTCTTCGTGCTGCCGGAGCTGCCGCGGATGATCGCGGGCATGTACGCGCGGTCGAACGACCTTCCGAAGAGCTGGCTGGCGGACCCGGACGCGTGGCCGGGCGAGATCAAGATTTCGACGCGTCCGAACCAGCTCGCCTCGCACTTCGCGGCCCTGACGAGCCGGACCGGGCGGTACGTCGGCCTGCCGTCCGGCGAGGACGGCTGGAAGCAGGCACTGCGCATCCGGATGCGCGGGTACCGGCCGCGTCATCTGTACTCGAGCGACGACACCGAGATCGAGCAGTACGCCCAGGGCAGCGCCACGTACAAGGACGAGACCAGGCACAAGCTGGAGGCGGGCCCGACGGCCTCGGTGGGGCCGCAGTTCCGCCTGGGCAGCGACGCGGAGTCCCACTCGGCGAGCCCGGAGGACGGCGGCGGGGCCGGCCCCGCGCCGGGGAGCGGTCACGGCGGCGATCCGGGCGGGCGGATCCAGGCCGCCGGGCATGCCCACGCGCGCTGGGAGTGGGAGCGCGAGAGCGGCAAGGAGCGGGGCCCGGTCGAGATCACCCGCGCGACGTACGGCGGGCGGACGCACACCTTCCGGATGGACCCGGTGTTCGAGGTGACCCTCATCCGCTGGAGCGGCGACGAGGTCACCTGGCGGACGCTCTACCTGCGCGCGCCGGACGCGCTCGACGTCGTCATCCCGGAGCGACGGATCTTCGACCTCGGGCTGACCGCGCCGGACGCGGTACCGCCGGTTCCGCAGCCGCCGACGCGGCACGTGCCGCCCGCCCTGCTGCCGGGGATGTCGTACCCGGAGACCATGGACGCCGAGGACGTCCTGCCCCGGATCGAGGCCTGGCTGCGCGAGCAGGACGTGCTGCGCGCGCTGCCGGGCCACGGGGACCGGCCGAACCTGCTGACGCGGGAGCTGGAGGCTGCGTACTCCTCCGACGCGCTGCGCAACCAGTACGGCGCGCTCACCGGCTCGGGCGTGGTCCGCTGGATCCCGCTGGCGCGGCCCTTCGGCACCGTCCGTTACGTGTACGTCCGGGTTACCGCCCGCACCGCCGCCGCCGACGAACAGCTGCCCCGGCCCGACGTGAAGCTGACCCTGCGGGACGAGGCGCAGCGCAAGGCCACGGATGCCAGGACCTCGGGCTTCGAGTACGGCGGCGGGTTCGACGTCCGGGCCCGCCTCGCCAGGGAGGGGCACGACGGCCCCCACGGCGGGATCGAGGGCGGCGGCGGGTTCGAACGCTCCTCCGCTCATGGCGCGGAGAAGACCGACCGGACGCTGGAGATCTATCGCGCCGGCACGCGGGAGGGGTCGCAGGAGTTCAGGCACCGGCTGGCGTTCCGGATCGAGATCGGATTGAGCGGCGAGCTCCCGGAGATCGTCAACCTGGCGGCACGCGGCGCAAAGCTCACCGCCGTCGGCCTCGGGCGCCTCATGCACGCCCCGAGTCTCGGAGACCTCTGGTACGCCCACGGGATCTTCCTCGAGCACCACGTGATCGAGCCCGGCCGGAACGGCGTGTCCGGCCGCGTCCGGTTGCTCGTCCCCGACCACATCGCGTTCCTGGACGCGCCCGCCGCGCCGTCCGAACCCGTGCTCGGGGAGAACCCGGCCTGGGACGCCCGCCGGCTCTGGGCCGGACGCGACCCGAAGGCGGTCGCGACGCTCATCGAGAACCTCCACCCGTGGGGGGTGCCCTTCGCGGACGCGGTGGAGCGGTGGGCCGGGGTGCCCTCCTCGCCGTTCGGGCGGCCGGAGGATCTGAACGCCCCGCGCGCCTGGCACGTCCCGGGCCTGGACTTCACCACCCCGGAGGGGCTGCGGTACCTCCACTTCACCTCGCAGAACACCATCCGGCCGGAGATCAAGGACCTGCTCCGAAACACCTACGAGGTACCGGTCGGCAGCCGGAAGACGACCGTCGGCGTGGAGATCGTCGGGGCGGTGGTCATCGGCCCGGTGGACGGGGCGAACTTCAAGGGCCGGAACTACACGCAGGAGTCGGAGGCGGACAAGGACACCTTCGAGGACTCCGGCAGGTGGCACCTCTCCTTCGGCGCCGAGGCCGGCGGCGAGGCGGGCGCGGCCAGGGAGCAGGGGGTCGGCGGCGCCGAGTACGCCCGTGAGCTCGCCGAGGAGATGTCCGGCGAGCTGGGCGGGACCGACGAGACCAACAAGGAGGCCACCCGCAGGTACCGGCATTACCGGTTCTCCGTCGACCTCATCCTGACCGGCCGCTACGGCTCCCTGCGGCTGCGCGCGCCCGGCGGCCTGTACGGGATGCTCCCCCTGGAGGAGAAGCCCGGGGGCGGGTACCAGCTCGTCGGAGGCCTGGAGGAGTCGCTGCCGGACCTGTTCTCCCTGCTCGTCGAAGAAGAGGAAGAGGAGCGCGAATTTGAACTGGACCACGACACCTCGACCGACGGCGGCGAACTTCAGGACAGCGTCGCGTGGCAGGACAGCAGCTACAGCGTGCCCGATGAGAACGGTGTGAAGGCGTGTGTCAATGTCGCCGTCGTCCCGGCGCACGTCGCGATCGGGGTATCTCTGCGGAAATGATCTTGATAGGTAGATGAGAGACCGCGAAGATCATCCATCGAATTCGGAGGGATTCGAAGCCATGACCATTGTCGCGGGGAATGAGCGTGTCGGCCGGACCGGTGTAGCGACTATTGTCCCGGCGGCGCCCTGCGTACGCATGAGATTCATGCTGCGGAGAGTCGCGTAAGCCTTGCCGACGGTATTGCGATTCACGCCAGCATTTTCGTGGCGCGCCTGCGCCTCGTTGGTGACTACCCCGCGTTACAGGAGCCACCCCGTTACGGCTTGAGCCATCCCAACCTTACACCGGACCGGATGCCTCCACGGCAGGGACCACCGACCAACACGTACATATCCGGCGAGCTAACATGGCTCTCGCTACTCCATTCCGTCAAGGGCAAGACCGCCGGCGGCGATATTTACCTTATAGGGTGATTCTTGACGTGCACTGACATGCCTCGCACCACCCATCGACCAGTCGGAAGGGGCCGACCCTCTCTTTCACTGTCGGCGCACGTGAGGCCCGCGACCTCATCGCGCGCACACCGTTGAAGGCGAGCCATTGAGCGACCACGTCAGGTTCGGGCTACTGGGCCCGCTGGAGGCATGGTCCCGTGACGTCCGGCTCGACCTGGGCCCGCCCAAGCGCCGGGTGCTGCTCACCCGCCTGTTGATCGAGGGCGGTCACACGGTGTCGGCGGACCGCCTGTGTGACGACCTGTGGGAGGGGAGTCCGCCTTCCGGGGCCGTGTCCTCCATCCACTCCCATATCAGCCGCCTGCGCGCCGTGCTGGAGCCGGAGCGTTCGCGGCGCGGACAGGGCACCCTACTGGTCAGCGGGCCGACCGGCTACACGCTCAACGCGCCGTCCGACACTCGCGACTCGACCCGCTTCGAGGAGGCGGTCAACCGCGCCCGCGAATTGCTGGCCCGCGGACGGCTCTCCGAGGCCCGCCGCGAGGTCGAGAGCGGCCTGAGCCTGTGGCGCGGGGTCGCGCTCGCCGACGCCGCCAACTACGCTTTCGCCGCGCGCGAGATCTCCCGGCTGGACGAGATCCGGATGGCCGGCGGCGAGCTGAACGCCGCCATCCTCCTCGAGCAGGGCGAACACGACAAGGCGGCCTTGATGGCCGAGGAACTCACCACGCGCTCGCCGCTGCGCGAGGCCGCCTGGGCGCTGCTGATGCGCGCCCTCTACCTGGCGGGCCGGCCCGCAGAGGCGCTGCGGCGATACGAGACCATCCGCACCCTGCTCGCCGAAGAACTCGGCACCGTGCCCTCGCCCGAGCTGAGCAGCGTCCACCTGGCGATTCTCCGCCAGGACCTGCCCGCTCTGGCGCCCGTCGGCTCCCCCGCGTCCCCCGCCTCCCCCGGCGAGCCCGCCGCTTTGGCGGCGCGGCCGTCGGGCGCGACGCGCCTGCTCGTCGGCCGTACACAGGAGTTGGCCCGCTACGACGAGCTCCTGGACGACGCGGCCGAGGGCAACACCCGCTGGGTCGTGCTGTCCGGGGAGGCGGGCATCGGCAAGACCCGGCTCGCCGAGGAGTTCGCGTCCCGGGCAGCGGACGCGACGTTCCGGGTCGTGTGGGTCCGCTGCGGCAGCGACGTGCCCTCGGAGGAGGGCGACGACCGGTTCCATCCGCTCGCGCAGCTCCTGTCCGCGCTGGACCCGCAGATCCGCATGGAGGGTGAGCCCGACGCCATCGCGCGGAAGCTGGCCGAACGGCTGGCCCGCCAGCCCACGATCTGTCTGATCGAGGACCTGCACCGCGCCGACCACGGGTTCCGTCGCCTGCTCGGCATGTACGCCACGCTGATGCGCGACGTGCCCCTGGTCGTGGTCTGCACGACACAGGACACCGACGACGTCGGCCTGCGCGAGCTGCTGGCCCTGCTCGTACGGCAGAGCCGCGCGACCTTTCTGCCGCTCAACCCGCTCACCGTCGAGGACGTCCACGAGCTGATGATGCGGCACTCCATCCCGTTCGCCCCAGGTCTTCCGGACGGTGAGCTGAGCCGGCGTGAGGCTGAGGCGCTGCACCGGCGCGGCGAGGGCAACCCGTTCCTCATCACCGAGATCCTGGAGCTGCCCGGCGACAAGCGCACCGGATCCGGCGCGCAGCTCCCCGAGTCCGTCATCCGGGTACTCCGCGCGCGGCTGGACCTGCTGGACGAACGCGTGCTGAGAATGCTGGAGTCGATGGCGACGATCGGCGGCGAACTCGACCCCGGGCTCCTGGTTCAGGTCCGGGCCATCACGCGCGAGGAGCTGCTGTCGCTCATCGACGCGGCCGTTATCGCCCGGGTGCTCAACTGGGAGGAGAACCCGTCCGGCGGACAGGGCCGGTACCTGATGCCCGATCTCGCCCGTGAGATGGTGCTGCACGATCTCACTCCCGCACGCCGTCAGATGCTGCACGCGGCGACGGCGCGCGCGCTCGGCGAGCTGCGCCACCGCCATCCGGCCCAGATCGCCCGGCACCTGATGGCCGCCGGGCCGCTCGTGCCGAGCGAGGAGCTGGTCGAGGCGGCGATGCGCGCGGGGAACCGCTGCGCCGAGGACGACCAGCACGCCGAGGCGGCGCACTGGTTCGACCACGCGTCTGCGCTGGCCGACGACCCCGGCGTACGGGCCGAGGCCGAGCACGCGGCGCGCGAGGCGCGCCGCCGGCTTGACCAGACCCGTCAGGCTTGACCGGCCCCGCCGGCTCGGCCACCTCCAGCAGCGGATCGGCCATCCGTGCGACCCGGCCGACATATCCGACGACTCCGGCCCCGGGTGAGCTGATCAGACGGCGTCGTACGGGTCACTCGCCGCTGGACCACGACCACTCGTCGCCGCTCCCGCACGTGTGAACCTCAAGCCACTTGGCGTGGTCATGGGAGCGGTCGGTCGGCCCGAGGCACAGCCCGTGGCTCGCGTAGTTGCGGATGCGGTACATCTGTCCGTGCGTGTGGCTCAAATACCACAGCTGATTGTCGCCCTCGGGCCGGCAGTTGTACTCGCTCACCTTGGCACCCGCCGACACAGCGCCGTAGTAGGGCAGGTCCATGCAGAGGCTGTCCTTGGTGTTGCGAATCAGGAAGAGGGCGGCGCCGCCGGGTCCTTTCATATCGCTCATCACGCCGAGCGACCAGACCTGGTTGTCGGCGTCGCCGGGGGTGCAGTAATACTGCATGACCGCGTCGTTGACCGCCCCCGGCCCGTAGCCCGTGATGTCGGCGCACAGCCCGCTTCCGGCATTCTTCAGCAGCACGTTGGAGACGCCCGACCACGCGGACTTCTTCGTGCTCCCGGGGGCCGTCTTCGCATCCACGCCCGTCTTGCCCACCTTGGGCGTATTCTTCGGCGCGGCGGACAGGGAGGGCGACGGGCTGGCCGTCGGTGAGGCCGTCGGTGAGGCCGAGGTGAACGTGCCCGCCGACGGCTGGGCGTCACCGGGCAGCACCCTGTCGGCCGCCGCGACGGTCGGGCGCTTCTTGTGGTGGTGCGAACCGGTGCCGATCAACAGGATCGGGATCGCCAGCACCACCGCACCGCCGATCGCCACCGCCGCCAGCACCGGCTTCTTCGGCCGGTCCGGCGGCGTCCCGTCTTCGTCTCCGTCACGGTCGGCTCCGGGTGTCGCCACGGCGATGTCGGTCGCCTTCTGGCCGCCCTTGGCCTGTGCTGCGGACTCGAGCGGTGGCTCCTTTGCCTCGGCGGTCTGCTCGGCGCCTGCGGCCTCCTGGCTTTTGACGGCGGGCTCGGCACTCTTTGCCTCGGAGTCGGCCGGCGCCAGATCCCCCGCCGACTCGACGTCCGTCTCCGGCAGAGCGACCGCCCGGCGGACGCCGAGCGACTCCCCGCGTTCGCCGGGCCCTGACTGAGCAGACAAGATCATTCTCCTTTGGTGTCCGAATCAGGGCGCGCGTGGCGCCTGTGGTTCACTGCGCGCGGCCCTGGTGTCATGCCGTCCCTGCCCGCACGCCGAGAGGTACCTCGCAACGCGGCGGCCAGTTGGCGCGTCGCGCCGCCGTACCGCCGTCGGCCTGCGACGCATGCCGGCGCAGGGCCTCGTCGAGCCGGTCGAGCGCGGCGCGGTCGGCGCCGCTCAGACCTCCCGGCCGATCCTCCGCCGACGCCCCGCCGACCACCTCGACCAGCAGGACGGTCGGCGCCTGACCTGCGGACCGTACGTCCAGCACGCGGAACACGGCGCCGGGCGGGAACACCACCTCGTCGGAGGCCGCGCCGGGCGCGGCGCCGAGCAGCGGGCGCACCCGCCGGCCGGTCGAGGACCAGATGACGTACCCGCCCGCCGCGGTGGGGAGTCCGTCGGCTGCCCCGATGGGCAGCGCGCTGACCGGCCTGGGTTCGCGCACGATGCCTCCCGGCACGAAGCGCGTCAGGTCCCCATCGGACAGTCCACCGCGCACGGCGACACCCCGGTACGAGGGAAGCCGGCTCAGCCCCGAACCCAGGCAGGCGATGTACCCGTCGGGGACACCGTCGGCGGCGTCGCGCGGGCCGAGCTCGTCCAGGCCACCGGAGAGGTAGAGATGCACCGCGACGAGATCGGTCCGCGCGGCGTCCACCTGCGGCCCACGCAACGCCGGCATCCGTGTCATCGCCCGGTTGACGGCGGCGCTGTGCCTTTCCCAGACCGGCTTGGCGAGGGTACGGAACTCGGCCCGCTCCGCCTCCGTGCTCCGGCGGACCGACTTGGTCACGGATCGGGGCCTCTCCCCGGGCGCGGCGGATACGGGCCCCGGCCGTTCGTCGGCGGTCGACGCCGCACCCGGCACGGCCGGACCCGGCGACGTGGACGAGGTCGGTGACGCGGGCGGCCTGGTCGACGCCGGCCGGTTCGCCGACGCGCGCGGCGCGGACGGTTCGGCCGACGTGGGTCTTGTCGCACTCCCGGATTCCCAGGGACTCGTGAGACTCTCCGAAGTCCTGGGCGCGGCAGGAGGCATGGTCTCGTCGGGAGCTCCGGGAGCTCCGGGAGCTCCGGGAGCGGCGACGGACGGTGCCGAGGGCCTGGCGTCGCGTGCTCGCTCCGCGTCCTGGGCCGGAGGGACCGGAGCCGCCGGTTCTCTCGGCGTGACCGGGGCCGGCGGGATCTTGCCCGGGTTCCCCCAACGCTCCGGTCCGCGTGGGGTTTCCCACGCCGGCTCGTTCGTCAGGCCGGCGCCCGGAGTCCCGGTCGGCTCGGGGGCGGAATTGGGGCCCGAGGTGCCGGCGAAGTCACGCCCTGGAGGCGCGGCGGACCCGGCCGGACCATCGGCTCCGAACCCGGCCGTGCCGCCGCCCGGGCCGAACGGACCGCTGGACGTCGGTCCAGCCAGATCACCTGAACCGGGCGCGACCGGTGCCCGACTCGCCGGTCGGGCCGGACTCGGGATGCCGGGGGTGAGGGCCGTGAACTGCGAAGTGACGTACGCGGGCAGCCCGTCGGCCGTCTCCGGGGGGTGTACGGCCGGCGCGGCGGCGGGTTCGGATGATGCGCGGGCGCGGGGAGCGGCGACGGTTCGCACGTTCGGTGTCGCGGGTGGTGACGCCGTCTCGGCAGGCGGCGGTTCGGCCAGTGACACGCCGTGTTCGATCGCCAGCCGCAGCATACGGAAGTCATCCTCGCCGTTGTCGCCCGGCGGCAGCACCCGGTGGAGGGTGACGAACTCCCGCGCGTCGGTGCCGATCTCGGACAGAAGCTGGGAGAGATTGGTGAAGAGCGTCTCGTCGGCCGCCGCTCCGCGAAGGTTCACCTCGACGGCGAGCTGTTCGGCCGAGACCGGCCGACCGGCGACGGGGGGTTCATCGCCGCACGGCACGACCGCGAGTCCCGCCCTGGTCACGCAGACCTGCCACCGGTCCGAGAGCGGTACGGCCGCCGAGTCCCTACGGCGGATGCCGGACAGGGGAGAACGCCAGCGGACCAGGCGGGGTGCGGGGGCGCTGCCGTCCGCGGCGTAGGGCCGGCACGCGACCGCCTCCACGAACGGCGCCCAGGTCGGCTCGGAGTCCGCGCCGATGAGGACGGGCCGTACCTCGGGTTCGGAGTCCGCGCCGGTGAGCAGGGGAAGGCCCGTCAGCACCTCCACCTCGGCGCCCAGGATCTCGGCGGCGTCCTGGCCGACGGGCAGCAGGTCCGCTGGGCCGCACGGCGCGAGCCGTACCTCCGAGCGGGTGGCGTCCGGCAGGGCGGCCAGCAGCGCGGCGATGTCTTCGGCGGGGACGGGCGGTTCGCCGCTGGGCTGCAAGACGTCGACGATGACGGTGGGATGGGCCTTGTCGACCGGGACGGCGTATGAGAGGTCACCGCGGCTCGTGCGCGCTGCCTTCGCCGACCGTACGGAGATCCCCGCCGGCACCTGCTCCACCACGTAGCCGCCGGCGGTACGACCGGGCAGCCGCGTGAACGTGGGCTGCCAGCGCGGCGCCGGGCTGCGCAGGCCGAGGGGGGTCGGCTCCGCGCCGGGCCTGAAGGACCGCCAGCCCCCGTCGGCGCCCTCGGCACCGAGCGCGAACAGTGAACCACCGGGCACGATGAGCACGCTCGCCTCCGGCGCGATCACTTCGATGCCCCAGGCGTCGGCGATCCGCTGGGCCAGGGCAGGCCGGCCCGGGTGGTCCGCGCCCGCACCGGACAGCGCGAGGCGGATGACGGTGATACCTCGGTCGCGAAGGGAGTCCAGGACGGCGGCGAAGCGTCTCCAAAGTCCGGCGTCCGCGCCCTCCGCGCCGACCACGATCGTGAACACGCTCCGCCCGTCCTCGTCGCCGCGGAGGAAGCGGGCGAGCTCGGCGACGCCATCCGGGTGCGGCGGCGTGCTGGGGGAGGAGCGCAGCAGGATCAGGTTGTCGTAGTGGTCGACCACGACCGCGGAGCGCCCCTTGGCGCGGCGGGTACCGCGGGTCTTCCCCGACGAGACGTCCCCGTTCAGGGCGCCCCGCCGTTGCCGGCTGGCGGACGCCCTTCCCCAGCGAGTCACGAGCTACCTCCCGGTGACACTTTCGGTCGCGGCGAGGGACGACCTCAGTAAGGCATACGAGCCCCGCCGTGTTCGGGTTCATCTCCGGTCGTATCCGTTTCCGCCCGGATACGACCGGCCTTGCCCGAGTATGACTCGCCTTGACCCTCAGATGTTCGCGGTTGCCGGGATCTCACCGCCGATCGTGGACGGACGCTCCGGCGGAACGCCGGGCAAGGCGTGGTCGGGGCGCGGCCGGCCGTCGTGATCGGCGATGACCGCTTCCGCTTGACCGCCTTCTGGGTCTTCGATGTCTCCATCGAACGCAGGGGCTGGGGGGCCGGGTTAGGCGGTGCCGGTGCGTGAGACGGGGCCGCCGTGATCCGTTGCAGTGGGCCTGCCGGCGTGTGGCCGGTCGAGGGTGATGACGGCGACGGAGACGCATGCTCGGACCTGTACTTGTTCGCCCTGTTCATTGGTGGTCGTGACGGTTGCGCACACGCTGGAGGAGCGCCAGTGTTCGTCGGCTTGGGCGGGTGTTCCGGGCTGCTGGCGTGTGTAGCGGTCGGGGTTCCATCCGGTGATGGGTGGCTGGTCGGTCGCGAGTGATCGGTCGGTGGCGGGGGAGTGGCCGGTGGTGGGCGAGTCTGCGGGGGTCAGGGCCGCCCAGTGGACGGTTCCGGTGGGGCCGGTGGTGGGGGCGATGGTGATCGGCTGGCCGGTCCCGTGGGTGGTGATGGTTCCGTCGGGCTCGATGACGCGGAGTTCGTAGCCGAAGTAGCGACCGCTCAGGTGGCGGATGTAGGGCTCGGTGTGGGCGGTGGGGTCGCTGAGAACGTCGATGATGTGGTCGATGCCGGCTGGTTCGCCGATGGTTTGGCTGATTTGCTCGAGGGGGGCGGTGTCCAGCAGGTCGCGGCGTTCATCGATAAGTCCGGCGAGGGTTTCGGGTAGGTCTGTGGGGGTGGTGAGGTAGGTGTCCCGGTCGATGAGCAGGATGCCGCCGGCTGCGGTCAGTATGGCGCTGGACAGGTCGCCGTCGGGTGTGGGCTGGATGCGCAGGTCGTTCTGCTCGGCGGTCTGTTGTTGAGGGCCGTTCAGCTCGGCGGGTGCGTTTGCCGGTGCCAGGTCGGTGGGCCCGACGTGGATGTCGGGTTCGATGCGGGTGAACGGTTCGGTGTGCTGCGCGGCGGGTTCGGTTGTCAGGGGGGTGAGTGTGGCCCAGCCGGCCGGTGTGGCGTCGGTGCGGGCCAGCAGCAGTCGTGGGGCGGCGGGGTTCCCGTAGCCGCGAACCCGTTTGTCGGTGCCCAGGACCAGCACGTATCTCTCGGCCAGATCGGCGAGGAACGCGGGGGAGAGCGCGTCGACGATCTGTTCCCAATGACCTGGTTCGCTGAACGCTTGTTCGATGTAATGGACGGCGTTGCCGTCGGTGAGGTGGGTGCTGATCTGTTGGTGCACGGCCTGGGGGTGGTATTGGGACAGGTCGTTGCCCAAGAACTCGCCCAGGATGCGCGCCTGGGTCTCGTACCTGAACGCTGCCCTGATCAAGGCGTTCGGCCAGCCCGCGGTGGCGCGGGGCAGGTGTTCGCCCGCCATCCGGCGTAGTTGCGCAGGGCCGAACACTTGCGCCTGGCGGACGGTGAGCTGGCCGCCGGCTGCGTTGATCGCCGCGTTGTAGAACCCGTACGGTCCCGTCCAGGCCCCATCGAACCGCAGCTGGTGCTCACGCGTCCAGGCGTGCTGGGCGGCGCTGATCCCTTCCAGGGCCGAGGCGGGAGCGGGTTCGGTGGTGAATTCGCCGTCCCAGTCGGTGGCCGGTTTGAACAGGGACCGCTCGTCCAGTCCTGCGGCTGGGATCGTGGCCCCGCGATCATCGATGACCAGGCCCACTCCTCGGTGGTCCAGTGTCCTGACCATCTCCGAGTTCGGGGCGATCACCCGCCCGACCGGCCCAGCGGGGTCGGCGGGGTCGAACTCCACCAGCCACAGCCCGTCGGTGGTCCGCACCACGACCCAGGACCGCGCATCGTCGAAGAACAGCACCGCGCCCGGGTCGGGGATCACCTTGAGGAGTTCCTTCAGCGACGGTGTCGTCACCCACTGGCCGGCCTCGATCCCCTCCCCGATCCTCGTCGGCCCTGCGGGGGGCTCACCCTGTTCGGCTCCGGCCGCCATGGCGGGGGCATGGACGCCGCCGTGCTCGTCGAACAACGCCTGGAGCAGTCGCAGGGCGGCGCCGAGCCCCACCCCGGCGGCGATCACACGGTCACCGGCTCCCGGGCCCGCGCCCGAGAGGGCCAGATCACCCGGCCCGGGCGTCATTCGGTTCAGCTCCTCGACCTTGAGGGCCAGCCGGTCCGGGTCCCACCACGCCACATCCCGCTCGTCGGGTGTGCTGGAGGCCAGGTCCGGCCGCGACGCCGATGTGTTCGCCCGCCAGCCTTCGGCCCGCCCACGCAGCCAGGTCATGACGGTCTCGCCCCCGCCGGCGGCTCCACCGGCGGCCCTCTTGGCGGCGGCCAGTGCCGGGCCCAGCCGGGCCAACCCCGGATCGGACCGGTTCGGACTCGCCAGCGGGGCCCCGCCCGCGAACCGCCCCTCCGCGTCCAGCAACGCCACCCATCCCGGCCCCCCGGCAGAGGCATCGGCCGTGGTTCGTGCGATGTAGACCGGCCGGCCATCGCCGTACCGGTCCACGCCACCGTCGGTGCCGAGCTCCCGCACGGCCAGGCCGAACATCCGGTTCACAAAGTAGGGCAGAAGACGTACGGCGAGCTCCGGCCAATACGCCGGCTTGGCGATCGAGGTAACGATGTCACGCAGCGCCCGACCGTCATCGATCCGCGCGTTGACGTCCTCGCTCAACGCCTGGGTGTCCTGCTGCCCGGCCGGACCGACCCGCTGGTGTTGCCAAAGATCGGCATAGATCGTGTACACCACCAGCGACAAACCCAGATCGGTGCCGATGATGTGATCGATCTGTTCGACCACCAGCCGGCGCAGCTGCCCGGCATCGGCGACGAACACCTTACCGGCGGTGAAACCACCGCCGGTGGCCTGCACCATCGCCTCGAGCATGCCATCAACGCCGCCGGCCGTGACCTCCACGAACCGCGGGCGGTTGACCAGCGCCCATTCTCGCTGTGCCGGGCTCAACCCGGCCGGCGCCCGGCCCACCGGCCCAACCGGCAGGACCGGTTCACCAACATCGGCCACGGTGCCGGCCGGGGCCGGCGACGTGCTCCACCCACCGGCGACCTCAGCCGGGCGCGTACCGGCCCCCAGCGCCCGCGCCGGCCCGACCGGCGCCAACCCCACCCACACATCACCGGACCGGCCCGCATCGGCTCCACCGAGCCGGGCCACGGTGACATCCGGTCCCTCACCGTAGACACGCTCCTGCCCGTCGGCCTCCACCGTACGCACGCTCACCGGCAGGTAACGCTGCGCCAGCACCGCCGGCAGCGCACCGGTCAACACCCCACCATCACCGGTTCCGCGAACAGCAGCGATGATCTCCTGCCAAGCCCGGCCGTCCTCCAGCCGCCGCCGAGCCGACTCACCGGCCGACACACCGGCAGCCCGTACCGCCGCCCGTACGTACTCCGCCGAGATCGACTCCCAATCCGGCGAGCCGGCCAGCGCGACGTCGGCACGCATCTTGCGCTCCAGGACCCGCCGCAACGTTCGCGGATCATCCGGCAGCGCCTCCACCATGCCGGCCCGACCGGCGGCCACCAGCGCATCGAAAAGATCGCCGCCCCCTCGCGGCCCGGCAAAGGCCATCCCCGCGTCGGCCGCCCACACCACGTGCGCCGGCGACAGCCCCTCCAGCACCGGCCCCTCGACCGCCGCCGACAGGCCCACCCACCGCGGTGCCCCACCCGAGCCCGAGCCGCGCGCCATCACCAGCGCCGGCCCCACCCCGTGAACGCTCATCCGCCCATTGCGCCCCAGCACCAACAGGTTCCTTCCGAGGAACTCACTGATGAACACCGGAGCGATGAGGTCTTCCAGCTCCGACCAATGCGCCACCCCGGTGACACTGGCCAGGACCTGCTCCCACACCTCACCACTGGCGATCCTCGCCTCGACATACGCATCGATCGCCGTCGGCGAGGCACCGCGCAGCTCGTCCTTGATCGCCTGGGTATAGGCCTGCCTCACCTGAGGCCACCGCTGCAGAGGCGTGGCTTCCGCCTGTATCCACTGACCCAGCGAAGCACGCAACTCGACCGGATCATCGAACACCCGGCCCCCGACCCCGACCGCGGGCGAACCGCCGAAGGCCCCCAGCACCGCCGCATACAACGACCCCGGGCCGGCACCCAACGACGCCGCCGCGTCATGCATCGAGGCAGCACCCGGAACAACCTCCAACCCCCACGAATACGCCCACCGCGCCTGCCCCCACCCGACCTCCGCCGGCACACCACCCAGACCAAATCCGCCCTGACCGCCGCCAACACTCAAATCACTTACCGTGCCGGCAGGGGCCTCTACCAGCGCCTCAACTCCGGGAACAACGGCCGTGTTGATGGACGGGTCATACATGGACGGGTCATACTCGTACCCTTCTGCAGGGGGGTACTCTTGGTCGCCCGTGTTCCAGCCCTGCGGCGGGTACGTCCAGGGCGTTTCCTGGATCGGCCCTGACCCGCCGAAATATTCGGTGCCGGTATTCCAGTCGTTCCCCATGGCTGTTTCGACGCCGGGGTATTGGTCGATCCCGGATGTCGTTCCGGCCGACTGTTCTAGGTAGGGGTCCCATGGCTGCTCGGCGATGTCTGCATTGATGTCGTGGGTCGGGACGTCGGCGGGGTGTTGGTCATAACCGATCTCGGCGGTCGTTCCGGCGGATTCTAGGTCGGGGTTCAATACCAGATCGGCGACGACTTCCTGGGCGCTGTTGAACTCTTCTTGGGCGTGGTTCCACGCCAGCTCGGCGACGTCTCTATCGATGCCGCGGCCGGAGACGTCGCGGAGATAATCGTTTTTGGTGACTTCATTCGAGAGCAACGCCGCCATGGCGATTTGTTCTGCTTGTCGTCCGGTGTAAACCCAACGTTTTCCGTTGATGGTGTATCCCGGCCCCAAGTGTCCCGGGTTCCTAAAAGGCGCACTGTTGTATTTCTCATCGTTGTATTCCCTTGCGGCGTAGCTGATCGCGACGCCGTCCGCTGTTTTGCGCACCAGGTCACGGACCTTGGCAAGCCGCCTCTCGTGCTCTTCCGCCTCCCTTTGCGCCTGCCGTTCCGGTGTGGGGGCGTAGTCTTTGTGATACCAGCGGTCCTCGACGATGGTGTAGTTCGGTCCCAAGTGGTCCGGGTTCCTAAAAGGCGCGCTGTTGTAATTATTATGGTCGTATTTCTTTGTGGCGTTGGTGATCGAGACGCCGTCCGCTGCGTTGTCCACCAGGTCACGGACCTTGGCAAGCCCATTCTCGTGCTTTTCCGCCTCCTTTTGCGTCTGCTGTTCCGCCTGCGTTTGCGCCTGCTGTTCCGGTGTGGGGGCGTAGTCTTTGTGATACCAACGACTCCCCACAATGGTGTAGTTCAGTCCCAAGTATTCTGGGTGAGTAAAAGGCTCACTGTCGTACTTCTGTTTGCTGTATTTGCGTTTGACGTCGCTGATCCAGACGCCGTCCCAGCCCGCGTTGCGCACCATGACACGGATATCGTCCAGCTTCTCTTCGTGCGTGCGTCGGGGGCGGCCGGCGATGTTGGGTTCGGTCGGGTCGGTGATGGACCGATAATACGATTCTGATTGTGGGGTGGGGATGGTGTGGTCTGGTTTGATCGCGTGGCCGAGTGTGTTCAGGGTGAGGGTGCGGGCGTCGGTGGGGGACCAGCGGTCCACGTCTTTGGTGTCTTCGGGATTTGCTGGACGCAGCCACTCATCCACCCACGCATCGGTTTGCGTGTCGGCCTGGCCGGTGAGTGCTGCTTGTACCAAGTCGGCGGTGTCGAGTCGCGGGAATTCGCTGGGGATGTGGGGGTCGAAGGTTTGCACGCCGTGGTCGGCGGTGGAGATCCAGGCCCACGCGTGGCCGTCGGTTCCGGGACGGTTCGCTATCACGAACACGGCGAAGGCACGGTCGGCGGCGGTGGGGGTGTGATCGGTGGTGGGGGTGTGGTGTGGAGTTGGGGTCAGGGTGCCGATCAGGGTTTGCCATGGGGCTGCCGGTGCCCAGTCTGAGGCGGGCAGGTCCAGGTGCCGCAGGCTCACCGCGTCGGAGGTGGTCAGTGTGTCATCGACCGTGCCGGCCGAGCGGGTGCCGCGGGCGCCGTCTGGGGCGGGGAACAGTTCTTTGGCGAGCCGGCGGATCAGCATCAAACACGCTTGCTGCTCATCGGATGGCAGGTTGGTCTCCTGCCTCGCCCAGGTCACAACGGCTTTGATCTTTTGCCGCAGCTCGGACAGGCTCACCCCCTCACCCATCTCCACCACAGCCGCCTTCACCCCGGCGGATTCCACCGCGGTCGTCTCTACCGCGGTCGGCACCGGCGGAGCGGGATGGGCTTCAGCGGTCGTCGGGACGGAGTGGGCTGGAGCGGCGGGAGGCTGCGTCGCACCCGACCGTGCGGCCGCGGTCTTCTCCGCCCCATAGGCATCATCCAGGGAGTGGCCGTGCAGCACGCCGACGCTGTCGACGACGTCCTCGATGGTCTTCAGATGACGCGCAGGAATCGGCTGGGAGGGGTGGAACGGCCCTTCTGCCATGAGCCCGTCGGTCTTGACCGCCGAACGCGGCTCCTCCCGCCGGATCCCGTCACTTCCGACGACGGTCAACTTCGCCGACCGCCGGAACACCGACAGTTCGTCGAGATACTCATCGGACAGTCCGAGGGGGTGCAACACCTCGTGCAGCAGGAGGAGAATATCGTCGCGCCGACCCCATAGCCGGGCGGCCGTACGCGCTGTCACGCCCGGTACCACTTCGACGGCCTCCCCGTGTGCGGGGGCGACGACCAGTCTCAGGTCGACGTGCAACTGGTCCTTCGACTTCGGCAGGGCGTAGTAGCGCTCGTTGACGTAGTGGGTGAGCTCGCGGTTCAGCTCGTCCTGAAGGGCCGCGACATCCTCGGCACCGACGCCGCCCTCCGGCTTCACCGGGATGACCGGGACGTGGTAGCGGACCCACTGGCCGTTCGGGGCCTGGATCCGCTGCACATGCTCCCGGACGAGCACCTGACGCCCGATCCTCGGATCGTCGCCCTTCGGAGCGGTGTCTTTCAGGAAGTCCGGGCCCGCGTCGAACGCGCGCTCCGTCGCCACCGTGGTCACCGGCGCGTGGCGCCGCAGATCCTGCCAGGTCGCGAACGGCGCCGGCTTGACGGCCTGCGCGCCCGGCTCGGAGACTCCGCTGGTGGCTTTCGGTACGGCCCAGGCGGGCGCCACCGACGTGACCGCCGAGTCGGTGCCGAACTCCTCCAGCAGCTCCTCGATCGTCGTCACCCGCAGGTGCCCGGGCGTCGACTGTGCCGGGAGTTCGGCCGCCGAGGGGCGTGAGTGGCTCAGCACCTGCTGGCGACCATCATCGTCGCGCGTACCGAGCGCGAGGGCGACATGGCGAGCGTCGTCGATCGAGACCCAGTGACCACGGGGAATCAGCGGCACGAGCCTCAGGTCCGGGCCGAGGCGGTGCTCGGTGGGCCGGCCCGAACTCGACAGGACCAGAATCCGTTCGGTGTAGGCCTGATGCGCCTGTCCGTACGCGTCGGCCTGATCGTGCCCGGAGGCTCGCGCAGCCTCGAAGGCGGCGAAGGCGGCGTGCGCGGCCGCGTCGTGGACACGGACCAGCCACTCCCGCTTCACCACACCGGCCCGGTAGGCGGTGAACAGAACCGCCTGCTCGGAGTTCATCGAACCCGTCGACGTCGGCTCCGGGCCGGTCCCCCGGATCCAGCGCGCGAAGTCACCCGGCCGCCCGGACAGGTTCGTCTCGGCCATCGCGAACCCATCGGCCGGGTCGAGACGCGGATCGCCCCACCACTCATAGGACCCGACGGACTCCTCGCCGAGCCGCACGACCAGGTCCAGCGGACCGCCGGTCACCGGCCGACTCGACGGTTCACCGGCGACTGCGGGTGCGGGCGCGTACGGGGCGGCGTGCGGTGGTTGTTCCTCCCAGCCGCGCACCACGGAGTACGGATCCTCGGACGTCGCCACGGAGTACGGCTCGGACATCGCCACGGAGTACGGCTCGGACATCGCCACGGAGTACGGCTCTGCGGACGGCGCCACGGAGTACGGATCCTCGGACGTCGCCACGGGGTAGGGATTCGGCGGCGGTGTCCTGTTGTGGATCGACACCGTGAAGTCGAAGCCGTTGGCCTGGGCGAACCGCTGAAGCCGGGCGGCATTATCGCCAGCGCGAGCATGATCACCGTTCAGCACGATGTAGTCGACGTCAGCCCAGGCGAGGCCGCCGTGAACCTGCGCCTCGAAGTAACCTCGGACCGTGTCTCCCACGGCGATGGAGCCATCGCCCACCGCGCCGTACAGATAGGGATCTTGTGAGAACCCGCTCGCCTCCGCGAGTGCCAGCCGGACGACGTCCTCTTGGCCGTAGGCCAGCAGGGAGAAGGCGTACCGCAGTGCGGTCACCCCTCGCGCACCCTCGATCCCGCTGCTCAGGCTGTCCTGCGGCGTAACGGTGGTCCGGCCCCGAACCCACGGCTTCCAAAAGAACGCCGCGTCACCGTAGTCGCTGAGCCCCCGCTCGCGATATGGCGAGATCAAAGACGCGTACAACGGCAGCTCGCCCCCGCGCTCGGACGTGACGTCGAAGCGATCGCGCACCGCATCCGGAATCGGATTCTGGAAGGTACCGCGGGTACGACGCAACGTCGCCGCGTAACCGAAATTCTCCTCGCGGGAACCACGGAACGCGGCGCTGGCCTGGCCGCCCGAACTACCCGTCTGCCAGAAGTTCTTGAACCGTGCGTCCGGCCCAGAGGTCAGTTCGTCAAGCAGCGTCACATCCCGCCCGACCTGTGTGTCCAGCCGCAGATTGGTGACCACCGGCCATTCGTTGACCAGATGGTCATGAACACGATTCAAAAAACGATCCAGAGCCGGCCCCGACTGCAGGCCGTACAGATTAAGCCATGACCAATTCGCGGTCAAAAGCCGGTGAGCCGCAACAGCGCGTTCGCCCTCCTGCACTTCACGGCCCCGCATTTCCGCGAGTACCAGGGATGCCGCCTGCGACTCCGTCAGCGCCCACCAGCTGACGCGTGAAAAGACGTCCCGTACCAGCTCGATGTCATGCGCTAGCTGAACGGCGTCATCGTTCCAGAACTGGCCCAGCCTGTCCCTATCCCTGCGCCCGTCCCTGCTCCCGCCGGACAGCAGCTGGCTCACACTGGCGGCGTGCGCGTTCGTCAGCTCTTGAGCGGCGCCATCCACGTCGCGCGCGCTTCGCAACGACTGAACGATTCGCAAGACGCGCGCCCCCGGCACCATCTGATGCGTGGATGTGTAACTGCTGCCTCGATCGGCCGGCGGCGCGTGAGGGGCAGCATGAAGCGGCACATCCTCAGACCCGCCGATCAGGGGATACAACGCTGAGAGGTCCGAATCCGGCGGCTCAACGCGCCCACCCGGATCCACGGTGGAGGCGTTGACCGGTACCTCGTCCGCTGTGGTGGGATCGGCGTTTTGGAGTTCGTCGTGGAGTGCCGGTGTTTCCGAGAGGGTGGCGGTATCGGTTCGGGTCGGGTTTGAGGCGTTGTTGTCCCAGGTGCGGCGGGTTTGGAGGAGACGCTGCAGGGTATCGCGGTGTCGCTGGAGAAGGTCTTCTGCAGCGGCCACATCAGACTCGGGGTCGGTGGTCAGCGCCGCGATCTGGTCTTCCAGGCTGCTGATCTCGTCTTGGCGATCCCTGATTGCCTCATCAAGAATCCGTATGTTCAGTCTTTCTGTGGATTCGGGAACAACGACCTTGTTGATGTACGGGTTATTGCTGCCGTAGCCGGACGCTGATGACGGCCCATGCAATGCCTGCGGAGCGCGGCTCTCCAAGGCCTGAACCACGAAGACAGCGGTCTGCATGATCGGTGTTTGGGGCTGATACCCGGCTGCAAACAATTCTTGATAGATGCGCTTGAGTGAATCGGCCACCGAAGGTTCAGGAGATCCGCTGGAGTCTATGTGTACCAGACGGGGCACGATAGTCGCGATGTCCTCAAAACCGATCATCTGCCAGCCGTTTGGATACCGGGCAGAGTGGGCCTCGTGGAGGATTGTTTGGATGGCGTTGGCCAATGAACCTTCGGGTGCCATCGCCCCCCTCGTAAACGATCGCGCGTTCTCGACGGCCATTGCCTCCTGCGGAGACCGATTACGCTTCCGATAGGCTGACTCGTTGGCGGCCCGAGCCCATGCAGCGATAATATCGTGGCGCCGCCTCGCTGTCCGTGCATTAACGCGGCGCCATTCGTCCGATCGGAGCTCCATTACCCACTGATTGAAGGCGATATTTCTGTCGATCGGAACTCGCGTCATTTTGACAATTTCGAGAATGCTTACCCTTCTTGGGTGGTCGGCGACCAGGCCGGTGAGGATAAGGTCGGTTAGCGTTGCGCCGGTCCCTTCCCGGGAAACGTCGACCTGGAGAAGGTCGACCGGCCCCTGGATGCCCTGGAAGTTTTCCTGGTAAGCCGCGTCATAGTCGGGTACTCGTGCCCTGAAGCGTTGGACGAAGGTGGTCAAAAAGTGATTTGCGTGATATCCCAGAAACTGTTGCTCATCGCCAGGAAGGTCACCTAGCATGTCAAATAGCTCGTGACGGGAGAGGACCGCTGCAAAACTCTTGTCATTCCCGGGGCTGGCAATCTATGGGCCGCCATTGCCGCGAAGACGTAAAGCAGTGCAGCATATCCGCGGATGTCATCCGCTGCGGGATCATCGAAATTTTTCACGACCTGCTCTTCGGTAAAATTATAAGCAGGAGTGAACCCGTTCTGAAAATCTTTCCACAAGATGAATCGGGCGGCCAGGTCTGTGGCGAAATCAAAAGCATCACTCAGATGCTCTCGGACCAGGAAGCCTTGACCTTGGTCCCATAGAGCTTCGCCGTCGTTCAGTGCATTAAGGAGGAACTCGGAGAGTCCGCCACTAGATACGCCTTGATTGTAATGGACGTAGGCTCCACCCGGATCCCCTATTGCCGGCGGGCCGATCAGCGCCCCCCGCCCCAGGCTACTGATCACCCATCCTTCGGAACTCGGAAAGACGACTTCTAGGGGCACAGTTGGTGCACTGCCGGGCGCGCCGGGAATATTCGCAAGACGGTACTCGATCTGCTCGTATGCGTTGAAGCTCAAGCTGGGATCTCGGTATTGCACCTCGTTTGGATATGTTTTCATAATGCCGACATTGATTTCGGCGATCACCCAATCTTCATCGTCCACATACCCGCTATCGCCGGCGGCCTCGAGCGCGGCTTCTCTATCGCGAAACATTCGCTGGTCGGGGGTGACCCAAACAACTTCACCTTCGACCACCAAAGACAAGCCAAGTCGGCTGTTCTCCGCCAGTGTCTCCCCGTAAATACCTCCTGGGCCACCCTCTTCCGCTAGTGCGATCAGATTGCCTGGTTCGTGTTCGGTGGCTGATCCTGCGATGAACTCGGCGTACCGTCCCTCCGGTGATGGGGGCTCACCGGCGAGCAGCTCGACAGGAAAGTCTTCGCTTGTGGCCACGAACTGCAGACCCGAAAACCGGTCGGGCAGGTCCGGTTCGCCGTTTTCTTGGCCGTCAAGGGCGATAAGGTCGCCGTTGTCATTGAACACATTGAAGGCGTGCGCGAAAGGGCGTCCAGGAATGTCGATTACAAGAATTCCGCGAGCGCCGGAACCTGCCGACGACAGAATTCGAGCAACTCGCTCATAGTCGCTGACACTAACGAGTCGCCGACCTTCAATGTAGTTATTCAGATAGTCTCGAGGGGTTTTTTCTCCTACCTCTGACGGCGCTACCCACTCCCACCAGCGGCTTGCGCCAGGCTCAAGGCCCGCGTTTTCTCGCAGCGCATTATCGACGGCGATCGCGGCATAGAGGCAGCGGTTCGCCGCCCCCAGGTTCGCGCCGCGTCCAGGCCGGTCCACCGCCTCGAGCCATGGGTAGCGTTGCTCCACTACCGAAGCACCAAGACGCTTGAAGAACCTTCCAGGCTCCGCAGGGGTACCAGCCTGGGCGACTGCTCCGGAGTCTGCGCGGGGTGCCGCGGATAGCTGTGTTTGGGTTCCGACGGTTGTGGTCACCGTGGCGGGCCGCAGGATCACCGGCTCGCCCGACGCACCGGAATCCTGGTGGGGGTCGGTGCCCAGCGTGATCATCCCGTTCGGGTGCAACGTCCCCTCAATGACCTGCACACACGCCGCCCCATGCCTGGCCGCGCTGTGTCGGGACGTACGCCACTCCACTCGCCCGACCCTCACCCGAACACCGTCTTCGACCGGCATGGCCACAACGCCCTTCCCTGATCCGCGGACCGCGCCTCACGCAGCCCACGCCCGAAGAACCAAACCCACTCTCTAAGGCATACGAGCCCCACCGCATTCTGGTTTGACGCCAGGCGACTTCATTTACGCCGGATACAACCGGCCTTGCGCTCGGCGATGGTCACCCAACAGTTGCTCATGAACCCGATCCGCATGCCGCTCGGCGAACTCCACCCGCCCGCGAGGGAACCGGTCCTGCTGGGGTGAACCGGCAACCCCTTATTTGGTGGCGGCGGCTACGGCGTTCGGCGACACCCGGCAAGGAGGCGGGCGACCATGTGTTGCGCGTCGGTCCGGTCGTAGCCGCCGCCGAGGATGCACAGATTCCCGACGGCGCGCATCAGCGTGTACGCGGCGACGTCCGGGTCGAACTCGCCGGCGGCCACGCCGGCGTCGATCAGCGTCGCGCATGCCGGCACCAGTTTGTCGAGCATGAGCGTGTGCAGGTTCTGGAGGCTCGGGTCCTCGGACCGCAACGCGGCGCCGAGGCCGTGCTTGGTGACCAGGAACTCCACGAACGCATCGATCCACCGCGTCAGCGCCGTTGCGGGGGAGATGGGTTCGCGCAGGAGCTTGGGCGCCAGCGCGGCGCACTCGTCGACCTGGTGCCGGTATACGGCGGTGACCAGATCCGCCCGGGTCGGGAAATGCCGGTAGACGGTGCCGAGGCCGACTCCGGCGCGTCCGGCGATGTCGCGGATGGGCGCCTGCACTCCCTGGTCCACGAACACGGCCGCCGCCGCTGACAGCAGGGACTCACGGGTGCGCTGCGCTCCCGCTTGGCGCGCCCCGGACGGTTCGGGCACAACGTCCTCCCTTGCTCGCGGAACAATGTTCCGCTAAGTTTGCGGAACCATGTTCCGTCAAATTATGGCAGAACGGTCAACCCCAGAAGGCAAGGTCACCATGCCCACCGACCAGCTCGGCCGACAGATCATCGCGGTCAAGCCCATCACCGTCCCCTCCACCGACCGCGGCATCGAGCTGCAGGTGAAGGTCACCGCCCCGGCGTCGGGCGAGAACCTGCCGGTCATCGTGTTCTCCCACGGCAACGCGTGGTCGCTGGACGGGTACGAGCCCCTTGCCGACCGGTGGGCCGCGGCCGGGTTCGTCGTCGTGCAGCCGACCCACCTGGACTCCCGCCGCAACGGCATCGGATTCGACGACCCGCGGTTCGGCACCATCTGGCGCGTACGCATCGCCGACCTCCACGCGATCCTCGACGACCTCAACGGCATCCTCGCCCAGGCCGGCGGCCTGGACGTCCGGATCGAACACGACCGTATCGCCGCTGTCGGGCACTCCTGGGGCGCCCAGACCGTCGGAACCCTCCTCGGCGCGCGCGTCTTCGACGCCGACGGTGTGTCAGGAGAGGACTTCTCCCACCCCGCGGTCAGGGCGGGCGCACTCATCGCGGCGCCCGGAACCGGCGACACCCTCACCCCGTTCGCAGCCGAGCACCTGCCGTTCATGAAGCCGGACTACTCCACCATGACCATCCCGGCACTCATCATCGCCGGTGGCAAGGACCAGTCGGCGATGTCCACCCGCGGACCGGACTGGTTCACCGACGCCTACCACCTCAGCCCGGCCCCCAAGAGCCTGCTCACCATCACCGAGGGCGAGCACACTCTCGGTGGCGTCGCCGGCGAGAAAGTCGCCGAGACCACCGACGAAGATCCGGCCCGCGTCGCCCTCGTCGCAGACGCGATCTCCGCCTACCTCCTCGACACCTTCAAGCTCGACGGCACTGCCTGGGCGGCCCTCCACGACGACGCCACCGCCGGTAGCGGCGCCTGGAGCATCGACCGCAAGTAACCCCATGCGCGGCCGGGCCCAGAGCGACACCTGCTCGAGCCCAGCCGCGCACTGCACTGGTCACCGGATCCACCAGCGAGATCGGACGCGCTCTCGCGCTCGCCAAGACGATGGCGGGCCGACATGCCGGCCAGTGATCCGGCCGGACGGTGGCGGATGGCGCTGGAGGCCGGCGACGCGGTCGGCAAGGGCCAACGGCGCCCGCCGGGAACATCAGGAGAAATTGACGCCGTTCATGGTGGGCTGAAGCGTGCCCAGGACCAGGGAACCGCAGATCGAAGGCTCGTCGCCGCCGGCGTAGTGGGCGGGAATCCAGGAGTTGTGCCAGGCGACGCCGATGCCGGAGCTAGGGCCGCGGCCGTGGCCGGTCTGCCAAGACCACAATTATGTACCGCCATGACTGTGACGTCGGCTTTCTGACACCCCTGGCGTCGCAGGTAGCGGCCCACCGGCGGTTCCCCCAGGAATCAGCCGAGATACTTGAGCGCCGCCGCCACGGGCAGCAGGCCGACCTCGCTCGACGCCTTGACCAGGACGACGTCGGACGGCCGTACCAGGTCCGAGAGGAGCTCGATCGCGGCGTCCGTGTCCGGCACCGACCGTACGGACACGCCCGCGCCGCCGGCGGCCTCGGCCAGCGACTCCGGGCCGTCGCCGGATCCCAGTACTTCGTCGTGATCGGCAGCGACGTGGCACGCAAGGTCTGCGGCTCCCTGCAAGCGGCCGGACACCGTGTGTGCCACCTCACCCAACCCACCGACGACGATCTGCGCCAGGCCCTGGACCGGGAGGTGGTAGGCGTCGCAGTCCTGCTTGACAACGACGTCGAGTCCCTGCGGTACGCGCTGGCGCCGAGTGCCCTGGCCAGGCGGAGGTTCGGGGCTGCCGGGTCCCGCTCGACCGCGACCACGCCGATGCCCAGGGCCTGCAGCTGGGTACATAGCCGCAGCGCCACCTGTCCGAGCCCCACGACGACCACGTGGCCTGCTCGGGGCAGGGCCCGGGCGCCCACGATGCCGACCGAGCGCGGCGCCAGCAGACGATCGACCACACCTGCTGTGAAGACAGCGGTGAAGACAATGGTTGTACCTGTCGTCGTCGCCGACGCCATCGATAGGTTCGTACTGCGCGAACTCGGCCTCCAGCGAGCGCAGGCGATGGCTGCCGTGGCCTCGGACGACCTGGACAACATCGCCGTCTCGGTGGTGGCACTCGCGGTCGCGCCCGAGTTGCGCGTGGTCATGCGTGCGGGGGACCACGAGGCCATCGCGGAGACCCGCTCGCTGTTCAAGATCGGTCTCGTCCACGACCTGGGCAGTCTGAGCGCGGCTTACACCACCGCGAGCCTGATCGGGCTCCGGCCGCGCGGTGTGCTGACACACGGCAAGCGGCTCCTGGTGGAACGCGCGGACGGACGCTTCGTGCCCTGGCCGCAAGCGGACCGGTGCGGCCACCCACAGGAGAGAGACACCGACGCGGACATCAGCGCCCGCGTATCCGCTGGAGAGCGTCCATCAGGTCTCTGAGAACCGGCGCCACTGCAAGATCAGCCGAGCAGCGTCCAGGACTCGACCTCGTCCTCTGGATGGAGCCCGCCGGGTCTCAGCGTCGTCCGGCGGTCGCCTCGATCAACTCGTAGGCCAGGTCGAAGCGGACGCCGTCGGGATTGCTCAGTCCCTTCTCCGCGTACCAGGAGTCGTCGGCCTCCGGGTGGGGGCCGCTCACCCCGACGCGGCCCTTGCCGTACGGGGCGATGACGACGGCGGCCGTTCCGTTGGGGTAGGTCGCCAGGACGGTGGCGTCGGCGCCGGCGTCCAGGAAGAAGGCCGGCCCGTCCTGGAAGTACATGTGCCGCGGCTTGCCCTGCCAGTTCACAGCCACCACGGTGTCGCGATCGTCGGGGACTGTGGCGCCGGGGGAGCCGACGTACCCGTTGGTGTCGCCGGGCAGCAGGTCGAAGCCCGGATTGCGCCCGGCCAGATAGGCGCCGAAGCACAGGCCCAGGTAGCTGCCGCCCTTCCGGACCCAGTCGCGCATCACCCCGGCAGAGCCGCTCAGGTGTCGCCAGGTTCCCTCGAGGTCGGCGCCGCCGCCGGGCTGGACGTACAGCTGCGCGTCGGCCAGATCGGCGGCGGTCAGGGAACCCTTGGCGCCCACGTACTTGACCCGGTACGGCTGCGGTGCCCTGCGCAGCAGGGCGGCCACGGTCGGCCCGCATGCGGGGCAGCCCTGCGGGCCGTTGTAGATCAGCGCGAGGCGCGGTCGGTCGCTCCGCTCGTTGACATTCGATTTGGCCTTCGATTTGGCATTCGATTGGGCGCAGCCGGTGGCCAGCAGGGCGGCGGCAGGGAGGACGCCGAAGAGCAGCCGACGCCGGTCCACAGTGGTCGGACGGGGATCGGCGCTCGGGTCCATGCCGGGCATGGTCTCTCTCCTCTGTCTACCGTTGGCGATGAACAACTGCTCTGGTTTTGTACCTGTTAGTCAGGCGCGGCCGCTGATGCCGCCTGGAATTGCGGAGGTCCGAAGACGCTGCCGAGGAACACGTCGCCGAGGCTGCCGCGGACAGGATCTTGTCCCGGCGGGGTGGCGGGGGCTCCGCCGGTCGGGTCAAGTCATGGCACTTCGGCCTACGGAGAGCGAGCCGCAACGGTTCAACGACCTCATGCTGCAAAGCTCGGCTTGCGAACCTGGAACGAGGAGCGCGAGGTGCCCCCGTGCCGGCTGACGCTCTGACAACGTTGTCGCCCGCCTCGCCCGTGCGGCGACCCGGGGCTCAGTTCTGGCAGGGGCCGAGATCAGCGAGACTCGGGCCGGCGCAGACGGGTGTGCCCGCCTACCGGAGAAGCCTTCTGGTCGCCCAAGACCGACGCCGCCATCCGCCGCATCGACCTGCCACCCAGGTGGTCGAGCCTTCGGGTTGGGTGAGTTGGCTTGGCCCGGCCTCGGTCGGGCAGCGGTGTGAGTCCGGCCAGCGATACCCGGGGCGGCCGGGCGGGTAGCGCTTACGGGCTCTTGATTCTGCTCCGTCCCGCCAGCTCCACCGGTTCACCGCCGAGCAGCAGGCCTTGAACGGTCAGGAACTCCGCGCCTGCCATCCCTACCGAGGCGTGCCCGGTCACGCCCTGTTCGAGCAGGGCCCGAGCCACCATCGCGGCTCCTCGATGCCGCGGTGGCCACCAGCCTCGGCCGCGTACCGTCCAGGTGCCCGACCTGCCGAACACGCCCTTTTCCAGGGACCGTAGCCACGCGGGCAGGTCTGTCGGCGCGGTGGGCGTGTACAGCTGTGGGCACAGCAGCAGTGTGATTCTCTCCCGCAGCGAGTGGGCCGGGTGGTCGGCTTCGATGAGCAGTTCCTCCGCCGTGACCTGGAGGGACGGTTCCGCGCCGGGCGTCCTTGTGACGGCGAGGCGGGCGTCGGGTGGCAGGCGGACGTCGCCGGGTATCGGCAGCGGCTCGGCCCATCGAATCGCCCACCCGCGGCCGAGCTCGACCATCAGCGTTTCGTACACGTGAGCGAAGTCGCCGAGCGAACGGAGCGGGAGCGGCGTCGTGTCCCGTGGATGGAACAGGCGGACCAGGTCGTCCACGAGCTGTACGGTCTCCCCGCGGAGGTTGAGCGTCTCGTGTCCCCACCCGGTGACCCACAGCACGTACTCGTCCGAGCGGACATGTCTCTTGATCTCGACCGGCTGGGGGTACCGCGCGCGTACGCTTCCCGGGTCGTAGTCGGGCGGTGCCGTACCGAGCATCCCCGCGAGCGCGACGAGCACCCGGCGAAGATCGCGGCCGTCCCGCAGCGTTGCGGGCAGCGGCCAGTTCGACACGTGCGTGCCGGGCAGGGTCACCTTGATCCAGTCCGTCTTGACGCGGTCGCGCGGGGTCGCCCACAGCCACCACGAATCCGGCGAGTGGACCGTAAAGCCCACCTCCAGCACGTTGTCGTCGGCGAGATCGGACATCAGGGTGTCGATCGTGCGGGGGTAGGTGTAGCTGATCTTCTGGTCGTAGTCGGGGCCGTTCGGCGGTCCGCCAAAGCGCGGTGTCTTCTCTCCGCCGCGCTGCACCGAGAATCCCTCGGGTGATACGGCGAAGCGGTCGAAGATCTCGGCCAGCCAATCCTCAAGGGCTCCGGATCCAGCCCGCCAGCTCAGGTGCTCCACTCGGCATCCCACCTGTCCGCGATCACCGTACATCCTCGCGATCAGAGCAGCCGGCGGCCCCGGTCAGGCCGGCGGCGTTGCGCAGGATCGCGGGGCACTCATGCCGTAGGTTGCGGTCCAGGCGGAAACCACGCGCCCCGGTAGGTGTCAGTCCCTCTGCTGAGGGGCCGTCGTTGCCCGACCTCCTGGCCGAGAACAGCCTCCGCTCCGGACGGGACGTTCTCGGCTTCCGGAACGACGGTTCTGATCTGGTCGCCGAGACTGTGGCCCTGTTCACGACGACCCGTGCCGACATGGCCTTCGACGAACTGTGCGAAATGGCCTCGGAAGAGCGCCCCGACGTCATCGTCGCGGAGATGTGGGACTACGTCGCGCCGCTGGTCGCACGGCGGCTCACCATCCCGTGGGTGACCCTCGTGCACAGCCCGGCCACTCCTGTCGACGCCGCTCTCGAGGGCGGCCTGGCGAGGGCGTTGGAGCAGCGTGAGCTGACGATGCCCGCCCGGTTGGCGACCGTCCAGTTGTGGCCGGAGTGGCTTGAGAGTGAGCAGATCGCCGCTCGCGATGAGGCCGCTATCGAGATTCAGAACGTCCCGTACGACACCTCAGAGGTGGTGGACATTCCTGCCTTCGGTGGTGAGCGCCCGGTCGTGCTGGTGACCCTCGGTACGGTCGTGGACGATCTGGCGCTGCTTAACGCCGCCGTACGCGGTGTGCTCGACGCCGGTGCCGATGCCCTCGTCACGACCGGGTTCACTTCGGGGGCCGAAGTCGTCGAGGGCGATTCGGACCGGGTGCGTGCCATTCCGTTCGCCCCGATGGCGCAGCTGCTCGACCGGGTCCAGGCAGTGGTCGCCGCAGGCGGCTCGGGGACCACACTCGCTGCGCTCTCACGCGGCCTGCCACTGGCCTTTGTGCCACGCATCGCGAACCAGCCGCAAGTGGCGTCCGTCGTCGCCGGCTTCGGAGCCGGTGTCATCTGCGACGACCCGGCCGAGCTCACGGCGGCGGTGCAGACGCTGCTGAACGAGCCGGAGCCACGAGCACGTGCACAGGCCGCGTCCGAACTGCTGGGCCGGCGCTCCGCGCCGGGCGCGGTGTGGTCGGCACTGCAGAACCGGGTCGGTCAGGCCGGGTGACGAGTTGCCGGGGTGGGTGCAGCGCACCCGCCCCGGTCATGCGTTCGGGGTGTTGACGGGTGTACGCCGAATGAGAAGCCCTCAGGTCACAGCCAGTGGTCGGATTCCGTAACACATGATCAAGCGTCGGGCGGTGTGACGAGGATATGACCGGGGATGTCGGTGCGTTCGGATTTGTACCAGTCAACGATCGCCGCGGCCCAATGGTCGACCGGGATTCGGCCATCGCCTGATTCGTCCAGTTCCTCGAACACGGCCGCGCTGTTGGCCTCCGCGAACCCGCTCGCGGTCATGCAGGTGAGGAAGTCGTCCCGTTCGACGTATCCGTCGTCGTCCCGGTCGACCAGCGCGGCCATTGACGTCGCGTAGTCGGTCACGGCCTGTTCCGCGTCGCCGGGGTCGCCTAACCTGGCGAGGTACTCGGTCAGGCTGATCCGGCCATCGCCGTCGGTGTCGAGGGACGCGCACAGGCTCGCCCAGAAGCGGTGATGCCCGTCGAGAACCGCCTGGCCTTTCGCCGACTCGCTCGGCTCGCCCAGTGCACTGAGCACCTTGGTGGCGAGCCGGTCGAAGTCGGTCTCGTCCAGGTAGCCGTTACCGTCGGAGTCGAGTATGCGGAACCGAAGTAGCAGTCGTTCGTGGGCGCCGGAATCAACCTGTGCGGACTCGTGGTTCATAGGAACCCTCCGATCTCAGTGGTAGACGGGGGCACGCCGTCGCGGCGTCGGCACGGCGGGCTTGTCGGCCTTCGCCGTGGGCGCGGGAAACAGCTCGGCCAGTTCGGCGCGCAGCGCGTTCAGCAGTATGTCCGCGGTGTCGCGGCTGAAGCCGTTGCGGATCACCATGCGCATCACGGCTACGTCGTCGAGGGCGTCGGGCAGGTGGTAGGCGGGTATCTGCCACCCGTGTTTGCGCATTCGGTCGTGTATGTCGAATACGGTCGTGGTCGTGTCGGGCCGCATCCGGAACGCCACGACCGGCAGATGGGTTCCGTTGGAGATGACCTCCAGCGCGGGCATCTTCGCGATCTCTTCGGCCAGATAGGACGCCACATCACGGCAGGCTTGTTGTACCGCGCGGTAGCCCTCGAACCCGAGGCGTAGGAAGGTGTAGTACTGCGCCACCACCGGGGCGCCTGATCGGGAGAAGTTGAGCGTGAAGGTGGGCACGCTGCCGCCGAGCAGCTCGCATTCGAAGATCAGCTCTTTTGGCAGCGCCTTCTTGTCGCGCCAGATGATCCACCCGATGCCTGGGTAGACCAGCCCGAATTTGTGGCCCGAGGTGTTGATGGACTGCACCCGAGGCACCCGGAAGTCCCACACCAGGTCGGGCTCGAGGAACGGAGCGATGAAGCCGCCCACCGCGGCGTCGACGTGCAGCGGCACGTCCACTCCCCGTTCGGCCTGGAGCCGATCCAATGCGGATGCCATCTCGGCCACCGGGTCGTAGATTCCCAGCGCGCTGGACCCGAGAATGGCCACCGCGCCGATGGTGTTCTCGTCGCAGAGGCTCGCCACCTCGGACGGGTCGACGGTGAAGCCGGGCTCCCGGATCGGCGCGTAGCGCGGCTCGACATCCCAGTAGCGACAGAATTTCGGCCAACAGGTGTGCACCATGCTGGGCATCACCAGATTGGGTCTGTCCGCCGGCAGGCCCTGGGCTCGACGCCGCGCACGCCAGTTGAACTTCATCGCCAGCCCGGCCAGCATCGTGGCCTCGCTGGAGCCGCCGGTCGAGCACCCGACACCGTTGGTGCCCGGGTCGTTCCAGAGGTCGGCCAGTATGTTCACGCACCGTGTCTCCAGCTCCGCCGTCTGGGCGTACTGGTCGTGGTCTATCAGGTTGCGGTCCAGAGAATCGGCGATCAGTTCCTTGGCCTGGGGTTCCATCCAGGTGGTGCAGAAGGTGGCGAGGTTGAGGCGGGCGTTGGAGTCCAGCATGATCTCGTCCCGGACCAGCGCGGCGGCCGAGTCCGGCGCCATCGGACCGGGCGCCAGCCGGTAGCGGGGTATCCCGCCGGCCGGCACCAGGCCGCTGTACAGCGGCTTGATGGTCAGCTCCACGTGGCGACGTTCGCGATGCACCTGCTTGACCATGTCGATCACGCTCCTGCCGGAGCAGAAGCCATGAAGACGAGGGCTGATCGGCAACAAGACCGGCTCCACAAGGCGCTGGTCCGGGGGTTGGTGTGCATGACGTCTCCCTGGGCGTGTCCGTGGCATGTCCATGGCGCCTGCCTGCCGCCACCAGCATGAGATACACACGGTAGTTGCATGACTACCGAATGGGCCACATTTTGGTATGGGCGCGGCTCGTTCCCGGGAGTGCGGCAGAGCATGCCGCTTGACCTGTACGGATGAGGTTTTCGGCAGGCGCAGGACTGCCCGAGTGTGGCGTGGACCACCACTCGAAGGCTCGATGTCGGCCACGCTCTTACAGACAAGACTGTGTATTAGAGACTACGATGGCCCCTGGAGCACAGGCACAGTCTCAGCGGGAGCTGATGATCACCCGAGGATGACGCGATGAGTGAAGGCGAAAAACTACAGTTTCCGGATCGGTCGGTCTTCCATGGCGCGGCGGGCACCGTGTCAAGCGGCCTCGAACCGCTTTCCGACACTTCGAATCAGCTGGCAGGTCTCGGAATCTCCGAAGCTCTCGTCGGAATGTGGCCCACTGGAATAGAGCTCGCAGCCGCTATCGGAATGGCCCTCGGAGTCGCGGCTGCGGCGCATGAGAATCACACCAAAAGCGTTCAGGGCGCCGCCGACAATATTTCCGAGGCCGGGAAACGGTACCATGCGACCGAGGCCGAGAATCACGCCATGATATCTCACCTGAGGTCAATTATCCCCAACCCGTAAGACGAACGATTCCAAGGAGGTTCGCTCGTGCCAATCGCGGAAGTAGCGGAGGCGCTATTCGCGGCGATCGACTCGGACGCGATCATCGGGTGTGGTAGCGCCATCAAGGAAATATCAAGCCTGTACGGAACCCTGGGCTCCACCATCGATACCGCCCACCAGCAGTTGTTCACGGGTGACACGACGTGGAGCGGGACCGCGGCGAGCAAAGCCAAGAGCACCATGACCGATCTGACGGCGTCCAGCGGCAGTATTCAGAGTGCACTCAGTACCATCGGCGACACTCTCGTCACGTACGGTGCGGCGCTGAAGCCCTTCCAGGGAAAGACGTATCCCACTCCTGTGCCAGGGTCGCGCGATCCCGAGGCGGCTGCGGACCTGGTGATCACCGGCGCCGCGTCTGCCGCTGCGGCCCTTGAGATCGGCGCGGCCGCACTCAAGATGATGCCGATCGCGAAACAAGGGGCGAACCCATCGGCCAAGCACGGCACCTCGGCCAAGTCCGCCACCTCGGAACACAGCAAACACAGCACCACTGCGGGTAATGGCACGCAGCTGGCCGGTTTGCTGAATCCAGCGGATTTCCTTGGTAACAATCCGGCCCTCACCAGCGCGATGCTGCCCGGATCGAGTAACGGCATTCCAGCCCTTAACCCCTACATGGCCGGAGTCATCGGGATCGACGGTGTCTCCGCGGCCGGTGTGATCGGGGCGGCCGAGGAAGCGGGCGTCATCCAGGCGAGCGAAGCGGCGGCCGCGGGGGAGGGCATGCCCTTGATGCCGATGGCCGGGGCGTCCTCCGGTAACCGCTCCGAGCGCAGCCGCACGACCACTCTTACTGAAGACCCCGACTTCTGGACCATGGGATATTCCTGAACGGGCTGCGATCGCGACGAAGGGCGCCCACGATCGGTGTGTGAAGACAGACCTGGACGCCCTTCTGGCCGCACCTTGCTGTCCGGGGTGTGGCGGAGTTCTAGTTGGCGGCCATTGCCCAGATCTGATAGGTGTTGGTGTGATTATTGCAGGTATAGCGGGCCGGTCCGCCGGTGGCAGCCGGCGCGCCGAGATCGAACATCATGTTGTTCCAGTGGCCTTGCTGTCCCCTGTCTAGGCAGAGAATCTTTGGCCCATCGCCATTCTGCTGGTAGTTGGCGAACTGCCAGCTATTGGGCTGGTTGGGCGCAGTATTGCCGACCCAGATCAAGTTCCACTGGTCGTGCCAGTCCCCAGAATCGCAACTACCTGCGTGCGCTGGGTAGTGAATAGGGTCCCACGGCTGGTCATTCCACTGGTGCTCGCGATCAATGCGTAGGCACTTGCCGGTTTTTACGTTTTGGACCTGGACCCGAGCGTAGTAGTGGTCCACATCCGTGTTGTAGGACAGGACGTTCCAACGCTGGTATGCGCGTGCATTGCAGCCCCCGACATACAGGTCCCCGCTATCGTTGCTGTCCAGGCACGTCCCATCGTGCCGGTTGATGAGCCGGACGTTGCGTTGATAGACATTTGCATGAGCCATGCCGGTCATACCGACCGCAGCAGCGGATGCCAAGACCACGGCGGCAACTGCCGATTTGAACCTCATTGAATCTCCTTCTGCATACGTGTCACTCCCGCTTGGAGGAACCCAGCAGCGCCTCCACAGCCCGTGCACGAGATCGAGTGGACGGTTCTGGTCGTCAGGCGAGCCGAAGGGCCAGGGGTGGCCGCCGTCTGGCAATGCATTGCAATGCGGGTTAATGTCGCGATCACACCGCGATCACACGCGCCTGGGGGGCGCTGGAGCGGCCGGGGCAGCTGCGGGGGCGCGCCATGGAGTGGAAGCTGTTGGGACCGCTGTACGTACATGACGGGAGCTGCCGGCCCGGGGCTCGGCTTCAGCAAGCCCACCAGGCCATCCTCGTCGGCGAGCGGCCGGACTCCGTGACGGTCCATGGATTCAACGGCTCTCCGACTGATCGGGTCGCCGCGGCCACGCCACTCATCCCGCGGCAACTCCCGCCGGACCTCACGGATTTCACCGGCCGTACGCGGGAAATGGCAGATCTCCTGAAGCACCTGCGGGCCGGGATCGGCAGCGGCACGCCGGCCGCCGTGGTGTCCGGCCCGCCGGGGGTCGGCAAGAGCGCCCTGGCCGTCCACGCCGCCCATCAACTCGCCGACTGCTTTCCCGACGGCATCCTGTTCGCCAATCTGCAGGGTTGGAGCAGAAGTCCTGCGGCTCCTGGCGAGGTGCTGAGCGGATTCCTGCGCGCACTCGGTGTCTCCGGCCAGGCCATTCCGGCCGCGGTCACCGATCGGGTCGCGATGTACCGGTCGATGCTGACCGGGTGCCGCGTATTAGTGATACTCGACGACGCGCGCGACGCCGCGCAGGCCGCTCCGCTGCTCGCCGCCGGATCGGGATCCGCCACGCTGATCACTACCCGGGGAACGCTGGGTGATCTCCCCGGAATCCATCGGATCGCACTGAGCGCGTTCGCCGAAGGCGAGGCGCTCCAACTGCTCGCCAGGATGGCCGGGCAGTCCCGGATCCAGGACCGGCCCGCCGCGGCCGCCGCGCTGATCGAATCCTGCGCACGCCTGCCGCTGGCGGTACGGATAGCCGGGGTCAGGCTGGCCACCCGGCCCAGCTGGACCATCGAGGATCTGGCCTCACGGCTCGGCCGGCGAGACTCCCGTCTCGACGAACTGGCCGTCGGCGCGTTGAGCGTACGAGCGAGCTTCTCGCTGGCCGGATCACTCGCTGACGCCCTGTACGTTCCGCTCATGGTCGGCGGCTTCTGGGGCGAGATGCGCCTTTGTGGGCAGGCCCTGCATCCGGCCGCGATCCGCGACGACGACCAGGTCACCCGATGGCTCGCGGACTGGCTGTTCGGGATGACAGCCATCTATCAGAGCGATCTGACCGCCGCACGAAGCTCCCTGGAAAAGGCCCTGCGCCATTCCGCCATGCACGGGACGGGGCACGAAGAGGGGCGATCGATGATGGCCCTCGGTGTCGCCTACGGGAGGTCGGGCCGCCACCACGAGGCCATTGACCTCCTTAAAACAGCGGTCACGCGCTTCGCCGCGCTGGAGGATGGTTTCTGGGCGGCATCCGCGCGCATCTTCCTCGGTGAACAACACCTTGCGACCGGCTCCGTCGACGACGCGATCGCCGAGCTCACGAATGCCCAGGCGACCGGCCAGTACATCGAGGACCCGATCACCGAACTCTGGTCGCTCTATCTCCTTGCCGCCGCCCGCAGGCAGAAAGGCGACCATCACGCGGCGATCCAGGACGCCCGCCGAAGCCTTGGACTCGCCTACCGGCAGAAGGCCTGGTATTCGCGAGCGCGAGCCCTTCACCAACTGGGCCTCTGCCTGATGGAGTCAGGAGACCTCGCAGCTGGAAAAGAATGCCTGACCGCCGCGTCCACCGCCTATCAGCAGATGGGCGACGCGGGCAACGCCTGCGCGAGCGCCAACCTCGTTACCGGCGGCTCCGCAGAGCCCGCAGTGCAGCGAGCTCATTGACGTTCTCGGATCGGGCTCACGGCGCTGTGACGGCCGGCGAACCGTCGCCGGAGCGGCGCACCGTGTTCGGTGGGCGGGGTCCTGTGGGGTTCAGGGGGCGGGGTCGGTGTAGCCATGGGTGTAGGCGTAGCGGGTGGCTTGGGCGCGGTCGCGGGAGCCGGTTTTGGCGAAGATGCGGTTCACGTGAGTTTTGACTGTTCCCTCGCTGACGAAGAGGGTTCTGGCGATCTCGCGGTTGGACTGGCCTGCTGCGATGAGACGGAGGACCTCGGCCTCGCGGGGGGTGAGATCTCCCTCGTCGGGGGTCGCGGGTGGGGTTGGGAGGTCGGCTGCGCGGGTTGCGGCTGACAGGAGGCGCTTCTGGACTCCGGGGTCGAGGATCGCCTGACCGGCCGCGGCGGCCAGTACGGCTCGGCCGATTTCGGTCCTCGTCGCGTCCTTGGTCAGGTAGCCGAGGGCTCCGGCCTGGAGGGCGCCGATGATGGACTCATCGTCGGCGTAGGTGGTGAGGACGACGACGCGGGTGCCCGGATGGTCGGCGGTGATGCGGCGCGTCGCGGCCACGCCGTCGCAGCCGGGCATGTTCAGGTCCATGAGCACGACCTGCGGGCTCACCGCCGCGACAAGGTCCACCGCGGCGTCGCCGTCCGCCGCCTGACCCGCCACGACGATGCCGGGCAGCGTACTGAGCAGCGCCGCCAGGCCCTCGCGCACCGCGGACTGGTCGTCGGCGACGATGACGCTGACCGCATCACTGGAATTCTCAGAGCTCATGCCGGAATCCTCAGGCATACCTGCCACTCCTCCTCGACCGGCCCCGCCGCTAGAGTGCCCCCGCCCAGCGCGGCACGTTCCCGCAGCCCGGTGAGCCCGTATCCGGCGCCCGTGGCGGAGAGTGGCCCGGCGTCGGTCTCTGCCGGGAGCGGGTTGACGATCCGGACCACGACCTCCGTCGGAGTGAACTCGAGGGAACATCCGACCGGCTGCCCTGGTGCGTGCTTGCGTGCGTTGGTCAGCGCCTCCTGCATGGTCCGGTAGGCGGCCAGGCCGACCTCCGCGGTGACCGGGCGCGGCGCCCCGGTGACGGTGAAGTCGACGGGCACGTCACCGTCGGCCTGGTACTCCTCGGCCAGCGCCGAAAGCTGGTCCGGCAGGGGCGCGGTGTCGTCGCGCAGCGCCAGAATCGCCCGGCGGGCGTCCGCCAGTCCTTCTCGGGTGAAGACACCGGCGCGGCCGATGCACTCGATCGCCTTGGCGAGCTCGGGAGGTCCGGGGGGCAGAGCGCCCAGCAGCCCCTCGGCCGCCTGCAGGTTCACCGACACCGCCGCGAGCGAGTGGGCGAGTACGTCATGGATCTCCCTGGCGATCCTGGCCCGTTCGGCGAGCGCGGCGGCGTGGGTCTCGGCCTCGTGTGCGCGACGGGCCTCGGCGAGCGTGTGCTCGGCCTGTACGGCCCTGAGCAGGTAGGCATGGCGGGTCAGGCCGAACGCCCACAGGCCGATGAACGTGAGCGGGTAGCCGAGCAGCGTCTCGGTCGGTGCCCGGGTCGCCAGGCCCGCGACGAGGAACGCCGCCACGGTCTCCGCGGTGATGGCCAGCGACGCCTCGGTGCTCAGTGTGACGCCCGCGGCCGAGGTCACCACGCAGCCGACCGCGACGGCCGTACTGAGCGGAGACACCCCGGCGAGTACGCCGCCGGCCGCCCCCAACACGGCCAGCGCCGCGACCGTCAGGCGCTCGCTGCGCCGGGCGAGCACCAACCAGCCGACGTAGCCGACGGCGGTGACGACCAGTGCGACGGCGAGAGCCTTGCCACTGCCGCCTGCTCCCAGACGCGGATGCGCGAGGGGGACCGTGAAGAGCGCCACCACGATGACGAGCGTCCGTACGACATTCAGCACCGGGGGCACGCTCGAGCCGGTGATGGCTGTGGGACCCCCGCGCGCGGTGAAAGAGCGAAGCACGCAATCAACGTATCCGCCCCATTCCCCGTCCGCCTCGGGCATACGGACCTGTCCGGGCGGTAGCGGGCGACACGGGCGTGGACTCCGGGTATACGCGACGGTCTCTACCCGGCCTCCACCCGGTGTCTACCCCCAGGTAGACGCCTCGGCAGGGGGCCGCTACCTAGCGTTGTCCATGTAAGCGCACCACACAGACCGGCCAACCCGCACCACACAGACCGGCCGGCCCGCACCACACCGACCCGCTCACCAAGGAGCTCCCGTGGACGCCAGCGTCTTGATCCCCAACCTCGTCATCCTCTTCATGGTGCTGATCTCCGACCTGGGCCACCGCAAGGTCACCGCGCTGCGGCTGGTCCGCCCGTTCATCGCCGCGGCCGTCATCGTCCCCTTCTTCCTCAAGGGCGCCGCGACCTCCGGCAACGGCCTGGTGCTCGAGGTCGCCCTCGGGGCGGCGGGCCTGGCCCTGGGCGTACTCGCAGCCGCCGCGATGCGCGTCTACCACGACGACCGGACGGGGAAGGTCACCTCTCGGGCCGGCCTGCCGTACGCGCTGATCTGGATCGCGGTCGTCGGCGGCCGCATCTACTTCGCCTACGGAGCCACCCACGTCTTCAGCAGGCAGCTCGTCCAGTGGGGGATGACGAACCACATCACCGTCGGTGCTCTCACCGACGGCCTGATCTTCCTGTCCCTGGCGATGCTGCTGGCCCGCACCGGAACCCTGGCCGCCAAGGCTCGGCGCGTCACTCCGCAGCGGGCGCCCCGGCCGACCATCCCCATGACCGCCCACAAGTGACAAGCAACCCCACCTCCGAACAGAACCGACAACCGCCCCGACGGCCCCCAGGCCGCCGGGGCACCGTCATGTCCAGGCCGTCCCGCTCGGATCGAGCGGGACAGGTCCGTGTGGCGGCATCGGCAGGTTACGGATCTGTTACGAGCCCTTGACGGACGAACGTCCGAATGCATCAATATGACTGCGTAGACATGACTGCGCAGTCACACGGATGACCTCGCTAAACGCTGCCGGGAGAGACCATGACGCGACAGACGAGACGGAGCGAAGGCTCCTCCATGCCGCGCAGTGTGGACGTGGCCCGGCTGGCGGGCGTCTCGCAGAAGACGGTCTCACGGGTCTTCAACGACGAGCCGTACGTCTCCGCCGACGTCCGCCGTCGCGTCCTCGATGCCGCCGAACAGCTCGGCTACCGGCGGAACAACGCGGCCCGAGCGCTGGCCTCGGGCCGGACCCGTTCCATCGGCGTTGTCACGCTCGGGACGGCCCTGTACGGACCCGCCTCGCTGCTCATGGGCATCGAGCGGGCCGCCCGGGACACCGGTTACGCGCTCCGCGTGGTCAACACGATGGAAGGCGACCCTGCGGGCATCGCCGGTGCCGTCGAGTCACTCCTCGAGCAGGGCGTGGACGGCATCGTCATCTCCGAGCCGATCGATGAGGGAGAGATCTCGGTCCCCGTCGACGTACCGGTCCTCTCCTGCGGTGCGCCCCCGGCCTTCTCCGCACCCCGAGTGATGACCACAGGGGCCGATTCCATCCTCCTCGCGCGGGTGGCCACGGAGCATCTGCTGGACCTGGGACACGCGACCGTCCATCACCTCGCCGGCCCGCAGCGGTGGTACTCCGCCAGGGATCGGCTCGAGGGATGGCGAGCGGCGCTGGCGGCCCATGCCGGTGACGAACCGCCCGTCGTCGAGGGCGACTGGTCGGCCGCGTCCGGGTACGCGGCAGGCCGCGAGCTGGCCGTCGACGGCAGCGTGACCGCGGTGTTCGCGGCCAACGACGACATGGCCATCGGCCTGATCCGCGCACTGGCCGACGCCGGGCGCCGCGTGCCGGACGACGTCAGCGTCGTCGGCTTCGATGACGTCCCGGTCGCCCCCTACGTGACCCCTCCCTTGACCACGGTGCGTCAGCCGTTCGACGCCGTAGCGCGGGAAGGACTCAAGCTTCTCGTCCAGGTCATCGAGCAACCGCACCTGGACCCTTCACCGGCGAGCGCCCCACCCGTCGAGCTCGTCGTCCGCGCCTCCACCGCGCCTCCGCCGTCCCGGACGATCCCGGGACGCGGCCGGCGCACCACCTCCCGTTCAGATCGCGACACGCACGGTCCCGCGACGCCGGACGGGCCCCGACCGACCGACCACTGATCAGCATCCATCGGCCCCGAACGACCTCCCGGCCGGCCGCGTGAGCCCGAGCAGATCACCCACCGGTCTCTGCTCCGCCCCGCACCTGCGCCACCGGCAGACCACCACCTACGCAGCCGTGGCGCCCGCCGGCCGGCCCGCGAGGACATGCCTGAACGCGCCGTCCTCGGCAACCACCGGTCATCTCCGTACCTGAACCTCACCCCCGATCCTCATGCCGTCGCCAGGCATGCCGTCCCCGAGCGGGAGTTCACCATGTCCAGATCCTTCGCCGGTCGCTCCCCGATCAGCCGCCGGTCCTTTCTCAGCACGGCGGGCGCGGTGTCACTGGGCGCGGCGCTGACCGCGTGCGGCGGCAGCGGGTCCAGCGGCTCCGGCTCCGCCGCCGAACAGGTCGGCCAGGCCGACATCGACAAGGCGCTGAAAACCCCGACCCAGCTGACGTTCTGGACGTGGGTCCCGGACATCCAGCAGGAGGTCGCGCTCTTCCAGCAGAAATACCCGGCCGTCAAGGTCAACGTCGTGAACGCGGGCCAGGGTACGCCGCACTACACGAAACTGCGCACGGCGCTGCAGGCCGGCTCCGGCGCCCCGGACGTGGCGCAGATCGAGTACCAGTACATCCCGACGTTCACGATCACCGACAGCCTCCTGGACCTGCGGCCGTACGGCGCGTCCGCGCTGCAGAACACGTTCGTCGACTGGACGTGGGGCCAGGTCAGCGGTGCCAAGGGAGAGGTCTGGGCGATTCCGCAGGACACCGGGCCGATGGGAATGCTGTACCGGGAGGACATCTTCCACAAGTACGGGATCCAGGTGCCGACGACCTGGGACGAGTTCGCCGCCGCCGCGCGCAAGCTCCACAAGGCCGACCCGAACGTCTACCTCACCAACCTCGCGGCGAGCCAACCTGCCGCGTGGCACGGCCTGCTGTGGCAGGCGGGTGCCAAGCCCTACGCGACGTCCGGCAAGAGCAACATCGCCCTCAAGGTCGACGACTCGACCTCGCAGAAGCTCGCGTCCTACTGGGGCGGGCTCGTGAAGGAGGGAGTCGTCAGCTCCGACCCGGATTTCACGGACGCGTGGTTCGCGGCACTCGACAAGGGCAAGTACGCCACCTGGCTCACCGCGGCGTGGGGCCCGGTCTTCCTCTCCAACTCGGCCAAGTCCACGGCGGGCAAGTGGCGGGCGGCCCCGCTGCCGCAGTGGGACCCGTCCGCGCCGAAGTCCGGAAACTGGGGCGGCTCGACGACCGCGGTGATCAAGTCGACCAAGAACCGGATCGCGGCGGCGCAGTTCGCGCAGTTCCTCAACACCGACCCCGCCTGCACGAAGCTGTTCACCACCAAGCAGTTCTTCTTCCCGGCGACGAAGGCGCTGCTGACGGATCCCGGCTTCGTCGGCGAGACCCCCGCCTTCTACGGCGGCCAGAAGGTCAACCAGGTGTTCGCCGACGTCAGCAAGACGGTGAACACCTCGTTCGAGTGGCCGCCCTTCCTCGACCAGGCGGTGACGGACTGGACCGAGACCGTCGGGAAGTCCCTCGCCAACAAGACCGACACCGTCGCCGCTCTCGCCCAGTGGCAGACGCGGATCACCGCCTACGCCAAGAACCAGGGCTTCACCGTTCAGGGCTCCTGACGGCCCGCGGGTCCCTCGTCCCGACGAGGGCACGGGACCCGCCGACCGGTCCGTCTCCACCGCAGAAAGGCCCGCTGATGACTGCCATGACCGCGGCCTCCGGCGAGAACCGGCGCCGAGCCGGGACGAAGCGTCGCCGCCTCGGCGGCGTGCGTCCCGACGCGGCAGGGCCGGTGTTCGTCGCTCCGTTCCTGGCGCTCTTTCTCCTGCTGTTCCTCGCTCCGCTCGGCTATGCCGCTTATCTCAGCCTGTTCCAGCACAGGCTCATCGGCGGAACGACATTCGTCGGACTGAAGAATTACGCGACCGCCGTCACCGACCCGCTGTTCATCCGAGGGGTTCTCCGGGTCGCGACATTCTTCGTGATCCAGGTCCCCGTGATGCTGGTGCTGGCCCTGCTCTTCGCGCTCGCCCTCGACAGCGGCCTGATGCGGCTCGCGCGCGTGATCCGGTTGGGCATCTTCGTCCCGTACGCCGTCCCGAGCGTGGTCGCCGCGCTCATGTGGGGCTATCTCTACAATCCGTCCTTCGGCCCGTTCACCCAGCTGAGCAAGGTCCTCCACCTGCCGGTTCCGCATTTCCTCCGCGACAGTTGGATGCTCGGGAGCCTCGCGAACGTCGTGACCTGGGAGTTCGTGGGCTACAACATGATCGTCCTGTACGCCGCCCTGCGGACGATCCCGCAAGAACTGTACGAAGCGGCGGCGGTCGACGGGGCCGGAGCCTGGCGGATCATCTGGTCCATCAAGCTTCCCGCACTGCGGCCGGCGCTCCTTCTGACGCTGCTGTTCTCCGTGATCGGCAGCTTCCAGTTGTTCAACGAGCCCTACCTGCTGCAGCGTCTCGTGCCCGACGTCATCGACAGCGCCTACACCGCGAACCTCTACGCCTACTCCCTCGCCTTCACCGGCCAGCGAATCAACTACGCCGCCACGGTGTCCTTCCTCCTGGGGCTGATCATCGTGATCGTGTCCTACACCGTCCTGCTCACCGCGAACCGCAGGAGGGTCTCATGACCACCGCGACCTCGACGGCCCGGCGCGCGGCGACCGCGGGGCGCGTGCGCACGGCGCGCGACCGGCGCCGATCGGCATATCGGCGCAGCACGCCGTTGACGATCGCCATGCTGGCCGCCCTCGCCTACTTCCTCCTGCCGCTGTTCTGGCTGGTCATCGCCTCGACCAAGAGCACCCAGGATCTGTTCAACACGTTCGGGCTGTGGCTCTCACGCAGCCCGCAACTGTTCACGAACATCCGGGAGACGCTGACTCACGACAACGGCGTCTTCCTGCACTGGCTGCTCAACACCCTCCTGTACGCCGTCGTCAGCGCGCTCGGGGCGGCTCTCCTGGCGACCGCCGCCGGCTACGGGTTCGCCAAGTACCGGTTCCGCGGCCACCGCGCCGCCTTCAACCTGGTGCTCGGCGCCGTCATGGTTCCCACCACCGCCCTGGCGGTCCCGACCTACCTGCTCTTCGCGAAGGTGGGACTGGTCAACACGCCCTGGGCCGTCATCCTGCCCTCCCTCGTCAACCCCTTCGGCCTCTACCTCATGCGCGTCTACATCGAGGACGCCGTCCCGGACAGCCTCATCGAGGCCGCCCGCATCGACGGTGCGAACGAGGCCCGGATCTTCTTCCAGGTCGCACTGAGGCTGCTGGCGCCGGGCCTGGCGACCGTCGTGCTCTTCACGCTGGTCGCGACGTGGAACAACTACTTCCTGCCGCTCATCATGCTCAACAACCCGCGCCTGTACCCCATCACGGTCGGGCTCTCCACCTGGGCCGCCCAGGCCCAGAACGGCGGGGCCGGCACCGGCAGCGCCATCCTCGCGCTCGTCGTGACCGGATCCCTGCTCTCGGTCATCCCGCTCGTCGTGGCCTTCCTCCTGCTGCAGCGGTACTGGCAGAGCGGCCTGGCCGCCGGCGCCATCAAGCAGTGACACGTCCCGGCACCGTCGCCACTCGCCCGCACATCCATCCTTCGGAGGTTCCCTTGGCGGTTCTGCCCGCCCGCGTCCTATTCGGCGCCGCCTACTATCACGAGTACCGGCTCGGTGACCGGCTCGAGACCGACCTCGACCTGATGGCCGAGGCGAAGTTCACCGTCATCCGGGTCGGCGAGTCGGTCTGGTCGACCTGGGAGCCGGAGAACGGACGGTTCGACCTCGACTGGCTCCAGCCCGTGCTCGACGGCGCTCACGAGCGCGGCATCGCGGTCATCCTGGGTACGCCGACGTACGCCGTGCCGCCGTGGCTGGCCCGGCAGTACCCGGAGATCGCGGGCGAGCGGGCCACGGGGCGGCGCATCGGCTGGGGCGCCCGCCAGGAGGCCGACTTCACCCACCCAGCCTTCCGGTTCCACGCCGAACGGGTGATCCGCAAGATCGTCGGCCGGTACGCCGGGCACCCGGCGGTCATCGGGTTCCAGGTGGACAACGAACCGGGTCTGGAACTCTTCCACAACCACGGTGTCTTCCAGCGTTTCGTGGACCACCTGCGCATCACGTACGGAGACGTCGAAACCCTCAACCGGGAATGGGGCCTGGTCTACTGGTCGCACCGCCTGTCGACATGGGCCGACCTGTGGACTCCGGACGGCAACCTCCAGCCGCAGTACGACGTCGCATGGCGGGAGTTCCAGGCGCGCCAGGTGACCGAGTTCATCGGCTGGCAGGCCGACATCGTCCGCGCGTACGCCGGGCCCGGCCAGTTCGTCACCACGTGCATCTCCTACACCCGCCCCGCGGTGGAGGACGACGAGCTGACCGACGGCCTCGATATCGCCTCCGGCAACCCGTACTACGACATGCAGGAGGGCCTGCAGCTGCCCGACCCGACGCCGGACGGCCACGAGCAGAAGTGGAAGACCACCGGCGTCTGGGCCCTCTACCAGACCGCGGACTGGATGTTCTCCTCGCGCCAGGAGCCGTTCCTGGTCACCGAGACCAACGCCCAGTCCATCGGCACCCCCTGGGACAACCGCCCCGCCTACGACGGCCAGTGGCGGCAGGCCGCGTGGGCGCTCGTCGCGCGCGGGGCGCGGATGATCGAGTACTGGCAGTGGCACACCCTTCGCTTCGGCGCGGAGACCTACTGGTGCGGCGTCCTGCCGCACAGCGGCCGGCCCGGACGCACGTACGCGGAGTTGAGGCGCCTGGGGACGGAGTTCGATGCCGCCGGCCCGCTCGTCGCCGGAATCGAGCCGGACGCCGACATCACGATGGTCTACTCGAACCCGAGCAAGTGGCTCATGCAGAAGTACCCGCCGTTGCCGACCGCGGACGGCGAACCGGACGCCGCCGCCTACCACGGCATCTTCGATCCGTTCTACCGCGGCGTGTTCGACGCCGGCCGCCAGGTGCGGATCGTCCATGCCCGGCAGTTGCACGACCCGCGCGGTGAGCGGGAGGGGATGACGCCCGAGGAGGCCGCGCGACGCCATCCCGTCCTCATCGCCCCGGCGCTGTACGTCGTGGACGACGGGACGGTCGACTGGCTCGCCGCCTACGCCCACGCGGGCGGCCACCTCGTGCTCGGCCCACGGACCGCCTACGCCGACCACGAAGCGCGGGCACGGCACGAGCCGGCACCCGGACGTCTCGTCAAGGCTGCGGGCGTCCGGTACGACGAGTTCAGCAACCTCCTCCGCGACATCCCGCTCCGTGCCGTCAGCGCGCTCGAGTTGCCGGAGAACACGACGGCGACGCGCTGGATCGAGGGCCTCACCGTCATCGACGCCGACGTTCTCGTCGAGTACGACCACCCGCATTTCGGCCGCTGGCCTGCGGTCACCACCCGCCGTCACGGCCAGGGCCGCGTCACCTACGTCGGCACCGTGCCCGGACGCGCGCTGGCCCAGGCACTGGCCGCGTGGCTCGCACCGGTCCCGCAGAGCGGATGGCGGCACCTCCCCGCGTCCGTCACCGCGACCACCGGGACCTCCCCGGACGGCCGCCGCGTCCACATCGTCCACAACTGGAACTGGGAACCCGTCCGCGTCAACGCCCCAGTCGACCTGACCGACGTCCTCGACGGCGGCTCCATCCCCGCGGGCACACCGTTGAGCCTCGATGCCTGGGACGTGCGGGTGCTCCAGTCCCGAGGAGCAATCGAATGAGGACCCCGAAGAGACCACGGTCGTCCGCAAAAGGAGGGGCTATGCAGAGAAGAAGGAACGCGCTGGGAATCGTCGTCGCGGCATTTGCGATTGTGGTGGCACCCATGCCCAGATGCGCAGACGTACAGCCCGACGGGCGGGATCCTGTATCAGCTCGGAAATGAGCCGTGCCTGAAAGGGCGAGGCAACTGTGCGATCTACCCGAAATCGGCGCAGCTGCCGAGCGGACGTCTGGTCGCGTCGTTCGAGAAGGCCACCGTCGTGCCAGAGACGGGAAGCGCCGACAGAGAGACTCTCCCGAGCTACAAGAGCGACGACCGTGGAACGACATGGCAGCCGCTGTCAGAGGTCAAGGCTCCGGCGTACCTCTCCCGCGATCCCTGGTACGCGAAGTACACGAGCAACTGGACGAACCCATATCTCTATGTGCTTCCGCAGAACGTCGGGAAGCTGAAAGTGCTGCAGGTGCGTTCGAGAGCGGAGTCAGCAGCGTCTCTAGGCGTCGGCGTCCGCCCAGCGGGCTCAATCGAGATGGAAGGCGAGCAGGGTGGTGCCGTACAACGCGGTGAGCGTCTGGCCACGGGTGTCGAAGACCCACCGGGTGTTCGGGTCGGGCGCGTTCACCGGGTGGTTCCAGATGAGCTTGCCGGTCTCGGCGGCCCAGCCGTACAGCCCGGCTCCGGTCCGACCGGACACGCCCGTGCAGATCAGGCCGCCCGCCGCGATCAGCGAGGCGGTACGGGCCGCCGGCGTGTTGACCGACCAGCGCCGCTTGCCGGTACGGGCGTCCAGCGCCACGAGCTGCGGGTTGTCCAGGATGTAGGCGTGCTCCCCGTTGACCAGGAAGCTGCGCTGCTGGCCACCGGGCGAGGCCGGGGTGTACTTCCAGAGCTGCCGTCCGTCGCGCACGTCCAGGGCGTAGATCGTGGGCCCTCTGGTGTAGGCGATCCCGCCCGCCACGGTGACGTCGAGTGACAGTTCGTCGTCCCGGGTGGGGTCGCCCGCGTCGGGCAGGTCGGTGGTCCAGACCCGCAGCCCGGTATCCGGCGACACGGCCTCCAGCGTGGTGCGCGCCGGGTTGCAGAAGAGCAGGTCGCTCGGGCCGGACGCCACCGCGTCGCGCACGCTCTTTTCGACCCATCGGTCCTGGCCCGTCAGCAGATCGAGCCCGAACATCTTGAAGTCGTAGTTCTCGGCGATCCGGTCGGCGATGAGGGTACGGCCGATGATGCCGCTCACGGAGAGGTACGGGTTTCCCGAGCCCGGCCACTGGCGGAGCCACACTTGCCGCCCGGTGCGGGGGTCGATACCGGTCATCGTGGTCTTCGAGTCGGTGAGCACCACGAGGTCGGTTGACTGAGCCCCGATCAGCAGACCGGTCAGCGTGGGCGGAGGCTGATAGCTCCAGCGGGTCGCGTGCGAATAGGGGTCACAGGCGATCAGCGGGCCGCTGGAACCGCCCAGGGCGTAGATGCCGGTGGGGAGTACGTCGGCTTCTTCGTAGTCGGCGGACCAGAGCTGCCGTCCGGTGGCCGCGTCGAAGCCGCGGCACTTGGACGTCCGGTCGGCGGTGACGATGGCGCGCGCGGTCGCGTACAGGGCGACATCCTCGCCGCTGGTCGTGGCCCGCCACAGGAAGCGCGGCGGCTTCTGTCTCCTGTCGCCGCTGTCCAGCGCCGCCGCGGTGCCACCGCCCATGACCGCCAGGCCCGCCACGGCCGCACCGCCGATCAGCAGCCGGCGCCGGGTGCGGGCCCGGGCGACGGTGCGCAGATCCATCACCAGCGTGTCCTCGCGCTGCTGCAACTCCTCGCCCAGCGCGTCTGGCAGCCAGCCAGGCGCGACCGGCTGCGCGGCCAGCAGCCGCGGCAGCAGATGCGCGGGTGGCCGGTGCTCGGGGTCGGTGCTCAGGCAGGCCGCCACCATCTTCAGCAGGGACTCGGGGACGCCGTCCAGGTCGGGCGGCTCGTGCAGGGTCCGGTGGATGATCGTGCGCACCGCGTCCACGCCGTACGGCGGGCGGCCGGTCGCTGCGTAGGCCAGCACCGCACCGAAGGCGAACACGTCGCCGGCCGGAGCGAGGTGGGTGCCGCGGATCTGCTCGGGGGACATGTAGCCCGGCGAGCCGAGCAGCTCGCCTCTGGCGGTGAGCGCGGGGCCGTCCACGGCCTTGCTGATCCCGAAGTCGATGACCCGTGGCCCGTCCTTGGCCAGCAGGATGTTGCCCGGCTTGAGGTCGCGGTGCAGCAGCCCGGCCTGGTGGATGGCGATCAGCGCCTCCCCCAGCCCCGCACCAAGCGTGCGCAGCACCGGTTCGGGCATCGGCCCGTACCGCTTGACCGTCTCCTGCAGATTGAGCCCGTTGACGTACGCGGTCGCCAGCCAGGGGACCGGCCCGTCCGGATCGGCGTCCACCACCGGGCTGGTGAACGCGCCGCTCACCTTGCGGGCCGCCTCGGCCTCAGCCCGGAACCGGGCGCGGAATCGCGGGTCCCCGGCGAGTTCGGGCCGTACGACCTTGATGGCCACCGCCCGCCCACCTGGGGACGCGCCCAGATAGACCAGGCCCATGCCGCCCTCGCCCAGCCGGCGCAGCAGCCGATAGCGCCCGATGTGGTGCGGATCGGACGGCTCCAGCGCGGCCGTCATCCGCCCGCCCGGAAGCAGTAGGCCCGTCTCTGGTCGGTGGCGAACACCGACGAGCCGGCCACCTTGACCGCCCAGTCCTCGGTGCTGGTCGCGGGCCCCCAATGTGTCCAGAGCAGACGGCCGTCGGTCCGGGCGGTGAAGAAGCCCTGGGGGTAGCCGGAATAGCCGCCGAAGGCCGCGGCGATGAGGCCGTCGGCCACCGCGACATGCCCGGTGCTGGCCAATGGTTCCGGGCCGTACAGCGTCCATTTCGGTTTGCCGGTGGCCTGGTCGTACGCGCGCAGGTCGGTGCCCTTGTATATGACGTCGGTGCCCGAGAGGAAGACCGTGTCATAGGCCAGGTCGACGTTCGGGTCGGTGGGCTGCGACCACAGGGCCTTCCCGCTCGTGGCGTCGACCGCCTGGAGGGCGCCGCCGAAGTTGCCGAAGACCCGGCCGCCGCCGGCCGTGATGTCGAAGGTGTCCCAGTCCCGGCCGCCGAGGTCCTTGGGCCAGGTGTAGGTCCAGCGTTTGCGGCCGGTCGCCGGGTCCAGGGCGACGAGCGCGGGCTTGTCGTTGATATATACGGTTGTCTGGTCGACCGCGCCGGTGGGGTCGACGTCGCCGGCGGAGTAGTGCCACAGGGTCCGGCCGCTGGTCAGATCCACGGCGATGACCGGCCCTCTGGTCAGCTTGGGGCCCATCGTCTTCAGGACGACCGTGTTGCCGATGACGCCGTAAATATCGCCGGGCGTGATCTTATCGGTGTTCGTGTGGAAGGTCGTGGTATGACCGGTCGTCGCATCGATCACATTGAGAAGCTGGTCATGGCCGCCGGTCACGAGGAATCTCGAATCATGGACGCTGTCCCAGGTGCCCAGCGGGATGTCATGGGTCCAGAGCTGCCGTCCCGTCTGTGCGTCCAGCCCCCAGATGCCCTCCGTGCCCCCGAAGAGCACGACATCGCCGGTGACGAGCAGGTATGCCTCGTCGGTGAGCGCGGTCGGCGGGGTGAAGGTCCACGCGGGCGGCGGCGCGGTGGCCAGGGCGGTGCCGCGCGGGGCGGGCCTGGCGGACTTCTCCGGGGTACGGGTCAGCGCCCACGCCGCCGTGCCTCCGCCGACCCCGGCCACCGCCACCGCGCCGATCGCGGTCAGCCCGAGAACGCGCCGCCGCGGAACCCCGACCTGGGGCAGCGGCGGGGGAACGGCGATCGGCCCGGACGCCACCTGATGCGCCTCGGTCTCCTTGGCCGTCACCGCCTCGCGCAGCGCGGGCGACAGCAGCGCCTGCGGATCGGCGGGAGCCAGCTTCGCGAGCACGTCCTCCAGCCGAGGACGCCGCGCCGGTTCTTTGGCCAGGCAGGCCGCGAGCAACGCATGGAGCGACCCGGGCACCCCGTGCAGCTCCGGTTCGCCGTACATCAGCTCGTAGAGAAGGGCCGCCTCGTCCCGTTCGCCGAACGGCTTGCGCCCGGTGGCCGCGTGGACGAGGACGCCGCCCAGCGAGAACACGTCGGCCGCGGGGCCGACGTCCTTGCTGCCCGCGATCTGTTCCGGCGCCATGTAGGCCAGCGTGCCGAGCATTCCGCCGGTGCCGGTGAGCTGGGTGGCGTCCCCGGCCTTGGCCACCCCGAAGTCAATGATCTTCGGTCCGTCCTCGGCCAGCAGGATGTTGCCCGGTTTGAGATCCCGATGAACCAGACCGGCCGCGTGGATGGCCTGCAGCGCCTCGGCCAGGCCCGCGCCCAGTGCCCGTACCGCAGGCTCGGGCAGCGGGCCGATCGCCGTGACCGCTTCGTCCAGCGTGGGCGCCGGGATGTAGGCCGCGGTGAACCACGGTTGCAACGCATCGGCGTCGGCGGCCTGGATCGGCGCGGTGTAGAGGCCGCTGACCCGGCTCGCGGCGGTGATCTCCCGGCGGAACCGCGCGCGAAATTCCGGGTCCGCGGCATACTCGCGTTTGATGAGCTTGAGGGCGGTCAGCCTGGCCCCGGGCGAGCGAGCGAGGAAGACGGTGCCCATTCCGCCCTCGCCCAGCCGGGCGATGAGCTGATACGGACCGACACTCGCGGGGTCTCCTTGTTGCAGGGACCGCACACCGACCTCCGCCCGAAAGAACGTTCGTGTTCTTTTACTCTAGCCTCGCGCGCTCAGGAGGCGGGGGTCGGTTCGGGGGTTGAGACGCGAAAGTGCCTTCTGTGCTGGAACGATGGGACTTGCTGAGGGTCCTGATCGTCCAGAAGAAGGCGCTTTCAAATTGACGGCCACCGTATCCCGCTCGAATATTCTGTTACGTGGTCTGAGCTGCGGCTATGCGGCGCGGTGATACTCGCTGATCATGCCTGTGACGACGCGTTTTCGGCGGACTGATCGCAGGTCCGCCACGTCGCGAGCGGGCGGCGTTTCGATGCCACTGGCCTCCACCGACCTGCTGTTCGCGCTACCACTGATCACCTGGCGCCGCGGACAGCGCCTGATACATAGGGAAGTCGCCTTGGCCCTTCCCGCGTATGGGGCATCGTTTACGCGGGTCGCCGCAAGCATGGAAGGCTTTTACCGGTTCGGCCGTTGGCGATCACTTCGCCGGGTAGGCGTTTTGGTGAGGCCGCAGCGTCCACTCTCATCCGATGAGGAGGTCTTCCCAGTGATCCCCTTCACGAGAAGAGCGCTGATGACCGGCGCGTTCACCATCGCTTTCAGCACTCCGGTAAGCGCGGCGCTCGTCGCACCGGCTCTGGCGGCGGGACCTCCCACCGCGCCCTCAGCGCAGGTCCCGAACCCGCAGACCCGCGCCGACCTGGACCAGTCCATGAAGGGTGAGGCGTTCGCCAACGCCTCCTACCGGCTGTACGCCGACCAGGCCCGGCGAGAAGGACTGCCATCGGTGGCCCGCCTGTTCGACCGTACGGCCAATGTCGAACTGAACGAGCACTTCAAAGAAGAGGCCGCACTCAGCGGCCTGGTGGGCAGCGACAGCAGCAATCTGCGTGCCGCCGAGGCCGGCGAGACCTATGAGTCCCAAACGACGTATCCCGGGTTCGCCCAGCAGGCCAAAACCGACGGGGACGGCAACGCGGCGACCACCTTCTCCGAAATCGCCGACGACGAAGGCGTCCACGCCAAAGCGTTCGGCACCGCGCTGCGGGTGACGGAGTCCGGGCAGGGCAGCGTTCCGGCACCGCCGAAGGTCGACCCGGTGCAGGTCCCCGCCGGACCGGCGATGGTGCACGCCCAGCGCACCAAGACCAACCTCGACACCGCCATGCATGGCGAGGCCCTCGCCCATGCCAAGTACCGGCTGTTCGCCGAGCACGCCAAGAACCCGGCCGTGGCGCGGCTGTTCCGCGGCAACGCCGACGTCGAACGCCGCGAGCACTTCGCCGACCAGGCCAAACTCGCCGGGCTCGTCGGAACGACGCGCACCAACCTGTCCACGGCCATCAGCGGCGAACAGTACGAGTCCCGCACCATGTACCCGACCTTCGCCAAGCGCGCCAAGGCGACGGGCGACAGCGAAGCGGCGACACGCTTCTCCCACAACGCCGAAGACGAATCCGGTCACGCCCGTGCCTTCCAGCAGGCCCTGAACCGGCTGCCGTAGCCACCCACACGGCCTCGGCGAGCCCGTCATCGGCAACGCCGGGCTTGGCTTGCTTGTTGCCGCCTGTTGAAGCCGCTGGGGTAGGAGACGGACATGGTCTTCGGCCTGCCGATGCATCCGCTGGTCGCCCACGCTGTGGTGGTCTGCGTGCCGCTGGCGGCGCTCGGCGCGATCCTCATGGCATTCTGGCCCGCCGCAGCGCGTCGCCTCTGGCCGGCGGTCCTGTTCGTCGCGACCATCGGGCTGATCGCGGTGCCGCTGACGACCCAAAGCGGCGAGTCCCTCGAAGAACGCGTTGGGGAGAGGGAACTCGTCGAGGCCCATGCCAAGCAGGGCGAGCAGGTGCTGCCGTTCGTCATCGTGCTATGGCTGTCAGTCGCAGGCATTTTCCTCTTGGTCTATCTCATCCGGCGGATGTCACGATCGCCGGATAGAGCAGTCGGGTCCAGACCACGGTGGCGACCCATCGCGACGGTCGTCCTTGCCGTCATGGCGCTGGTGGGCGGAGTCGGAGGCGTAGTCGAGGTCGTGCTCGCCGGCCACAGCGGAGCAAAGGCCGTCTGGACGAAGTGACTCTTTCTTTGTACGTCGTCAACCGGGTCCGAGCGGTGGCCGCGTGGTCCTCACGGCGCTCAGGCTGGTGTCCTTACGGGGCTCGTTGCCGTTGATCTGGAAGGTGAGCACGACGGGCATCAGGCGGATGAGACGTACACCTCAACGGCGCCGCTCGCCTCTCGCACGGCCAGCCGGGGCAGGGCCCGAGGTGGTTTCGGAAGCCGGTGATACAGGACGGTACCGTCGAACGCGAAGAGTGCCTGATGGCATGGGCAGCGCAGCCGCGTGCCGCCCTCCAGGTGCAGGAGGCAGCCCTGATGGGTGCACACGCCTGAGATCGCCCGGAGCCGGCCGCCGTGGCGGGTCACGAAGCCGACGACGCTGCCGATATCGAAGGGGCGCACCGTGCCCTCCGGCAGGTCGGCCGTTGCCGCCACGGTCCGCCATCTGCCGTTGAAGGGCATCAACGTTCCCCCGCCTCGCGGTGTCGTGCCGCTGGTGAGCGCGTGATCGATCGATGCTCCCGCCGCGGCTCCGGTGGCGGCGAGCGCGCCTCCCAGGACCAGCCGGCGCCTGACCGGCATCGGTGTCGGCGCGGTTTCCGGCTGTGCCAGGCGACGGTGCAGGTCGGCGACGAACTCCTCGCGCGGTGCATCCGATCCCGGACGCGCGGCGCGCAACTCGATGGCGAGGCGAAGCGCGTCGGAGTCCGCCTCCTCGACCGGGAAGGAACGCGGGCGGCGGCCCTTGAGCAGATCCTCGACGTAACGTCGCAAGCCTTTCACGGCCACCCCCATCCTTCGGCCCGGAGAGTCTTCCTGGAGGTCACCAGGTATGCCGGACCCCGCCCAAGTGTGGTGTCGCCGCCGGCGGAGCACGGGAAGGAAAGCCTCAATGGCGAATTCCTCCCGCATCCAACCGGTTTCCGAGGCGACGACTCGCGCATACTGGCCTCCACCCGGACCCGCCTAGTGCCATCTTGGCCGTCCGGACTGTTCACGGGCGCGGTGGTGGCCGCGGTGACGGCGTGTGGACTCCCCGCCCTTTGACGCGAACACCACGAGGACAGCGGTGATGCCGCCGAACACAGCGATCACGATGAGGATCTGCAGCGGCAAAGGCATCCCCGGCATGACACTCACCTCTCGGTCTTGACGTGTGCCTCGACTTGCCGGACGCACCGATGGCCGACGTAGAAGTAGACCCCCTCGCTGTGTGACGCCCTCGTCGTCACACAGCGCTGCGGTCTACGTCTACCCGACGCCAGGTGAGCAACGCCGTCTCAGGACCAGCCATGACGAGCCTTCAGAGCGGTGCTTCTCATCGTGCGTCTCGTCAGGTCGCGCGGGACACCGAAGGCGGGTCGACGCCCGACCGCAGCGTTTCGAGACGTTCGCGGTACTCATCGGTGTCGATCTCGCCGCGCGCAAAGCGTTCGGCGAGCAGTTGTTCGGGCGTGATATCGGGCGGTGGGGCCACGTTCGGCTGCCTAACGTGGCCGAGGTAGCGCACGAGCGCGATGATGATGACGATCAGCAGCACCCAGAACAGCACCGTGCTGAAGGTCATGAGGCCGTAGCCCCATCCGCTCATGTGGCCGTCGTACCAGTACATCGCGATCTCCTTCGTTCAGCGCCGGGCGGTAAGGTCAGCGCCGACCCGATGCCGGCCGCTGGTCATGCCGGTGACCAGAGGGATCGTCCTGCCTGTCCTCGCGGCCTTGTCCGTCGCGATTGGTCATGCCGCGCATCATGACGAGCATCATCAGCGGGCAGGCGAGCACGAGCAGAACGAAGAAGATGCTGCTCAGAGGGACGCCGGCGGCCGCAAGACCGACGATGAGGACCGCAAGGGCCAGGGCGTAGATCGGAAGCTGCCGGCTGTTCATGGCGTTGCTCCTCCCGCTGCTCACGCCTTAACACTGGCTCGCTCAGCGACACTGCTCCACTGGCCAAGGTCCTGGCCGTCCGGGCCGAAAGTCCTCCTACGTTTTGTCGGAAGTGGGTTCGCGGCCAGGCGGCCGATTGCTCCAAGACGTGGGCGCTGCGGATACATCAAACCAATTTGATGTATCGTCCGTGTCATGGAGCGTCAGGGTCAAGAGACACCTGCATTCGTCCGCTTGGCCGCCCATCCGTTGCGCTGGCGGCTGATCACCGCGCTGGCCACCAGCGACTATCGGGTCCGTGAGCTGGTGGCGTTGGTCGACAAGCCGCAGAACCTGGTCTCCTATCATTTGGGGCTGCTGCGCGCTGGTGGGCTGGTCAGGCCCACCCGCAGCAGCTTCGACGGCCGCGACAGCTACTATCACCTCGACCTGGACCGCTGCGCGCAGGCGTTGGCCACCGCCGGTGGCGCCCTGCATCCCGTGCTGCGCCTCGATCCGGCTCCACCTGCACCGCCGGCCGACCAGCAGCGCGCGCCGCAGACCGCCGTGCTGTTCCTGTGCACCGGCAACAGCGCCCGCTCACCGATCGCCGAGGCCCTGCTGCGCCACCGCACCGGCGGCCGCATCTCGGTGATCAGCGTCGGCAGCCATCCCAAACCACGCATCCACCCCCGTGCGGTCCAAGTACTGCGCGAGGACTACGGCATCGACGTGTCAGGCCGGCATCCCCGGCATCTCGACACGGTGACCGACCGCCGTTTCGACCATGTGATCAGTCTGTGCGACAAGGTCCGCGAGGTATGCCCCGACTTCCCTGACCACCCACGACGGACTCATTGGAGCATCCCCGACCCCGCCACGGCCGACGACGCCGACCAGCCCGGCTGCCCCGCGTTCCGGCGCACGGCCGCCGAGATCGACACCCGCATCCGCTATCTACTACCCGTCCTCACCAAGCAGGAAGCTGACTCGTGACGACACCCGACCAGTTCGCCAGCGTCCGCTACATCGTCGATGACGTGCAGGCCGCCATCGACTTCTACACCACTCATCTCGGCTTCACGTTGGCCACCAGCGCCGCGCCGGCGTTCGCGGACGTGATCCGTGGACCGCTGCGGCTCCTGCTGTCCGGCCCCATCAGCTCCGGCGCCCGAACCCTGACCGACGGCTCTCAACCGGTCCCCGGCGGATGGAACCGCATCCACCTCATCGTCGACGACCTCAACGCCGAGATCGACCGGCTACGCGCAGCGGGATTGTCCTTCCGCAGCGATGTGGTCGCCGGCCCCGGCGGCCGCCAGATCCTGCTCACTGACCCCGCCGGCAACCTCGTCGAACTCTTCGAGCCCGCCCAACGGCGCGCCACGCGGACGCCCGCTTCCTGATATGCCGCGCACCGCATTCGGACTGGTCGCCGGGACCGTACGGCTCGTCGCATCCCAGACCGCCCTGCTGCACCTGGTGGCGCCCGCCCTGGACATACTGTCCGCCCACCACCCGGACCTCGTCGTCTAGGTGCTCGATGACGAGCTCGAGCACGCTTTGCAGGCCCTGGTCCAGCAACGGGTGAGGCGGTGGGCCTGCCTGAGGGCTGTCTTATCGCCGGGCCTGCCGGAAGCGCCGGATGCGGTGGGTGATCCGGCCGGCCGCGGTCGTGACCTCGACGGAGCGGAACCCCCTGGGCACCTCCGCCACCCAGAACGCCCGGGCGATGGTCACGGTGGTGGCCTTCAGCGCGGACCTTCCGGCGTGGAACTCCACGAGCACCTCGCCGCCCGGTGGCAGTTCGCCCCAGGCGACGGACCAGCCTCTGCCGCGTACCGCGCCGCGGATCAGCGCGGTGTCGGCGCCGCGGGCCACGGCCACGTCGATGAGCCCGTCGCCGGTGTGCACCTCGAGGGCGGGACGCCGGCGGCTGCCGCGGCCGACGCGCAGCTCCCAGCCGCTCGCGGGCAACGGTGTGGAGGGGAACGCCATCGCGTGGGACATGGTCGACCTCTTTTCCGAAAACGGGTACGGGCGGCGGCGGCCGCCCGTACCCGGGTGACACTCAGATCGCGACGCCGCCTTCGACCGGCGACTCGCCGCGTCGTACGAGGAGGGCGGCGAGCGC